>CABMHZ010000260.1 GCA_902386115.1 uncultured archaeon
GGCAGAATTGACCGTAGTTGTTGATTACGAGGATTTTGACCATTTTATGTTGACTTTCCGTTAGGTTTTAAATATTATTCTTTAATGTAAATGATATTACTTATGCAACATGGTTACTATATTTCCAACATTTAAAAATCTATCTGACATCCTAAATTTTACCAGCAATTTATAATACAAAATAATTTTTCATATCCTTTAACTCAAACAACAGCACGCTGTTATCATGGGCAAACTCAACCGCTTTTCCCGTAAATCCTGCCTTTGAGATAAACGCAAAATGCTCTTTTCGATCTTTATTGAACCAGTTAACCTTCGGCGCTTTGTCAAGTAAATGCTTGATAGCATCGGCATCACTCTTTCGTTTCTGCCATTTGCACTCGCAAAAAAGGATATCCTGTTTATCGCTGTTCAATGCCACAATGTCAATCTCGTTCAGCCTGTCCCACCACTTCCCCCAGTCGGAGAACTGCGCAGGAAGCTTTCCTGCTTTTCCCAATCCCTGAAGGAACTCCATTCCGATGTTTTCAAAAGCGGATGATGTATGATCTGGCATTGAATCCATAATGCTGTCAAGCAGGTCTCTCGTATCCCTTAATTCAATCCGTGAGCGGTTGGGCAGTACGAACCTGAACCAGAAATCCAGGAAATTGTCTTCAATGCTGTAAACACCTTTCCGAAAGTGCAGCGGGTCTTCGGTCACAGGAACCTGGCGCACGATAAAACCTATTTCCTGCAGCACATCAAGGTATCTTGTAACTTTTTTCCCTTCGATCCCTACGAAATTGGATATCTCATTGAGTTTAGTTTGTCCAAGTGCGATGGCTTTCAATATGGAAAGATAGACATTGGGATTCTTGAATTCCTGTGACAGCAGGAAGATGCTTTCCTGATAGAAAAATCCCTCTTTTTCGAGTATCTTCTTTTTTATGAACTCACGCGTGCTGCGCTCCTCTATCAGCAGCAGGTATTTTGCCACGCCGCCTGTGATGGAATATAACATCACCCGTTCCTCAATGTCAAAATTCTTGAGGAACATGGAGGCATGCCTGAAATCAAAGGCTTTCAGGTGTATCTGCGATGTTCGCCTGCCGTAGAGCGGGGAATCGTAGTTCAGCACATTACGCAGCATCATTCCCACATGGGAACCGCTCACTATCAGGAAGATCTTTGTCTTTGAGAAGGACGTATCCCAGTATTTCTGGAGGATAGAAAGGAAAGCAGGTGTGCTTTTGATGAGATAGGTTATTTCATCTATGCCGATGACCAGCCTTTTATCCGCCGGAAGTATCTTTGTGAGGTAGCTGAAGAACTGGTCCCAGTTATTGAACCGGGTTTTGAGGAGGAAATCATCATGGGTGTATTCATATATCTGCTGTTTGAAACTTTCTATCTGCTGGGTCTCTGTCTGCTGGTCTGCAAGGTAGTATATGAAGTCTTTTTTGTTTTTCCCGAACTCTTCGATGAGGGCTGTTTTCCCTATCCTGCGCCTGCCGTAGAGCACCACGAATCTGGATGTGTCTTTTGAGTATTCCTCTTCGAGGTGGTTTAGTTCTGATTCGCGGTTGATGAACATCGGTGTTATGGTTGGTGGGGATGATATTTAAATTTAACTAATCTGGATTAGGCTAATTTGGAGTAGGCTATTTTCAATTTTAGTATCATGGAGTTGAATTATGAGATGTTTCTACAACAGACTCTAGTGTCCTGTCAAGGATGAATTGGTTCATATGAGATTGAGATATCTCGGTTATTTGTTGCTAATTGACGCTTGACAAGACACTAGCGAACGAACTCATAACTGTCGAGAAATTTTCCATTTTTTAGATACTCTTCAGCAAAAGGTTTTAACTTATTCTCGTTTATCCAACCAAAATTTGATCTTAATTCATTCCAGTTATTAATATTATTATCAAACAACTGCGGTAAATTATTGTTACTTATTAATGGATTTTTTTCATCATTGGTTAAGATGACGTGATAGTAGTCCCGATAGTCAATGTTAAAAGCAACAATTGTTTTGACTATTTTTTCAATAACTTTTTTATCCTTTAAACTTCTCGTTTTGCCATAGCGGTTTGATATCCCAGGCTCCTTTAAATGTCCTTCTTCAGAAGGGTATGCCTTAAGTGCATTAGTAAGACGATAGTTCAATTCTAATTGTCCATTTATTGAGCTGTTGAAACCTTTTTTTCCACGACTTTTACTTGATTGGCTATAATTTTTATTTATTTTAGCTTCAAATAGTATTGCAATTTTTTCTTGCTTACTGTTTTCAAATACAATAATTGCGTCTGGTTGTCCAAATCCTCGATTTCCAAAATTTGGTTCAATAATACACCACATCTTTTGAGGCTCAAACTTAATTCTATTTCCATTTGCAAGTTCTATTTCTTTGAGAAATTTTGAGAGATTATTGTGAGATTGAGAGGGTAACAAATCTAGAAAAAATGTTGCTACTAATCCTCTTTCTCCCCACATGAAAAAACCATTTTCCATTTTACACCTTTTAATTCAATATATTATCTATTTGTGTAGTTCGCTTTTAGATTCACCAGAAAGTATTAGTTCACCGGGTTTATGCTGACATATTTTCGCCCAAATTAAGATACATGCTATGGGGGTAATTCGCCTAAATACGTAAGCCCCATTTTTATATCCATATACCTTCTCTGCAATATGTCCCTCCACAGAATTTAAAGGTAATTTTTTCTCACCAAGTTTTGAATTCATGGCATCTCCTTTTTTCGCTCGACCTCCATTTACTTTTAAGATTGAAATGGCCTCAGTAAACACATTCCATGGAAGAAATGGTTGATTTCCCAGATTGTCAACAAAAATACCATCTGCACTAACTTCTGCTTTAAATGTATTGCCTCCTCTTATTAATGGTATCCTGGCAGGGTTCCCAATCTCATCAAATCTACTTTTTATTATACTTATGATGTTCTGATTTTCCATTTAAATCGCCTTTTATAAACTTAAAGTCCATTGTAATAAATATATATAGCGATTATTTACTCCCAGTTTTATCACAACAACCTTTATCCCATTCCAGCCTGAAATCAGCATATAATGTTAGTAGAAGGGTCGAATCAAATAATAAAAAAACCGCAAAGGGCGCAAAGAACGCAAAGTAATCCCGTATCTGCGTTCATCTGCGTTCATCTGCGGTTTGTATACAGAGGATTGGGTTCATGAAATTCGCCGCCAGCGACACAATGCTCACCTACTTCACCACCCTCGAAACAGAGCTAAACCGCGCCATCGACATCGCCAACCGCGCCCGCGCAAACGGCGCCGACCCCACGCCCGCCATTGAAATACCCATTGCAAAAGACCTCGCAGACCGCGTCGAAAAACTCATCGGCGTGGAGGGAGTGGCGAAGCGCCTGCGAGAGCTTGAAACATCCATGTCCCGTGAGGAGGCTTCACTGCAGCTTGGTTTTGAGGTAGCGAGCGGGAAGATCAAGCCGTTCGAATCAAAAAGGGATGCCATTGAGGCTGCCGTAAGAATTTCCATGGCAGTCCTAACAGAAGGGGTAGTGGCAGCGCCGATCGAGGGCATTGCCAAGATAGACCTTGCAAAGAACGACGACGGAACCGAATATATCAGGATCTATTATGCAGGACCGATACGCAGCGCGGGCGGCACTGCGCAGGCGCTTTCTGTACTTGCAGCCGACTATATCCGGGGAAGTCTGGGGATTAACCGCTTCATCCCGCGACCTGAAGAGGTGGAGAGGTACGTCGAAGAGATCGCCGCATATCACAGGGCTGTACATTTGCAATATCTTCCCACAGAAGATGAAATACGTCTGATCGTTCGCAACTGCCCCATCTGCATAGACGGCGAGCCAACGGAGGAAGATGAAGTGGAAGGAAGGCGCGACCTCCAGAGGATCGAGACCAATAGGATCCGGGGCGGTATGGCGCTCGTGATCGCAGAAGGCATAGCCCTCAAAGCGCCCAAGGTGAAAAAGCATGTAGATAAATTGAAGCTTCCGGGCTGGGACTTTCTTGAGAAATTTGTTGTAACAGTGAAAACGGACGATGCCTCGGCACAGCTTAAACCCAAGGATAAATATTTACAGGATCTAATAGCGGGAAGACCCGTTTTTTCATATCCCTCAAGACCCGGAGGGTTCAGGCTCAGGTATGGCAGGGGCAGGAACACGAGTTTTGCAGCGGCGGGCATAAGCCCTGCCACAATGGTAATGGTGGATGATTTCATAGCAGCAGGAACGCAGATAAAAGTGGAACGTCCGGGAAAAGCGGCAGCCATAGGACCTGTGGACACCCTTGAAGGTCCCACGGTACGCCTGTTCAATGGTGATGTGATGCGGGTGGATACTGCGCAGGAGGCTCTCAGGATAAGACCTTCCGTTCAGAGGATACTTGATATCGGCGAGATCCTTATCAACTTCGGGGATTTCCTTGAGAATAATCATCCTCTTGTGCCGTCATCGTACTGTTATGAGTGGTGGGTGCAGGAACTTGCTGCAAAAGTGCAGATAAAAGAACTCGGGGAACTGAAAAACCCTGACCAGAAAACAGCACTTTCATTATCAGACACCTATAATGTGCCGCTCCATCCCAAATACACTTATTTATGGCATGATATTAACCTTGAAGATTATGCTGCCCTTGCTGAATATATCAGGAACAACGGGAAATTTGCCGAAAAGCTTTCATTCCCGCTGGATGAGAAAATGAAGACCATTCTCGAGACGCTTCTTGTACCCCATATCGTCCGGGAGAAGCAGATAATTATAGAAGAGCCTCTGCCTCTTTTGAGATGCCTCGGGCTTGGCGAAGACATGAAAAATAAAGGGGCTGCATCGGGGTCAGACATCATGGATACGGTCTCGAAAATGAGCGGGATAATCATCCGCAGCCGCGCTCCGATAAGGATCGGGGGCAGGATGGGGCGCCCGGAAAAATCCGACAAGCGAGAGATGAAGCCTGCGCCGCATGTGCTTTTTCCAATTGGAGAGGCTGGAGGGCGGCGAAGGTCGCTCCAGAGTGCAAAAGATCATGTCGAGGAGGAGGAGGACGGCGCACAGAGGAATAATGAATTCAGGACAGGGCTCACTGTCCAGAAAGAAAAAGTAGGGACGATAAAAGTCCAGATCGGCGAACGCATCTGCCCATCGTGCAAGGTCAGGACGTTCAAGAAAAGATGCAGTTGCGGGAAGTTCACGCCTCCGCTTCTCAAATGCCAGTCATGCGGGATCGAGGTCGCAAAACCGGTTTGCCCGAAATGCAATAAAGAAACGTCATCTGTCACTGAGATGGATATCGATTTCAAATCTGAATGCCAGATGGCTCTAAAAAACCTGGGAGAGAGGGACAACTTTGGGTCGATTAAAGGAGTACTTGGTCTCACATCAAAGAACAAGACGCCAGAGCCTCTGGAGAAGGGGATACTCCGGGCAAAGCATAGTATCGTGATGTTCAAGGACGGTACTGTGAGGTATGACCTTTCTGACCTGCCGCTCACGCATATAAAGCCAAAAGAGATAGGTGTTAC
The DNA here is from genome assembly GCA_902386115.1 of uncultured archaeon. Classification (GTDB taxonomy): domain Archaea; phylum Halobacteriota; class Methanosarcinia; order Methanosarcinales; family Methanoperedenaceae; genus Methanoperedens. The sequence continues at coordinate 5,534 of CABMHZ010000260.1, forward strand.
CGTTTCAAAACTCAGGGAACTGGGATATGATAAGGACACTTACGGGAAACCGCTTGTCGATGAGAACCAGATACTCGAACTCAAAGTGCAGGATATCGTCGTTTCAAAGGACTGCGGGGAATATTTGCTGAAGACCGCAGGATTCATTGACGATCTGCTGACGAAATATTATAAAGTCGATCCATACTACAATATCAGCAGCATCGGTGAACTTATCGGGAAACTGGTCATCGGTCTTGCGCCGCATACTTCCGCCGGGGTTCTCGGTCGGCTGGTGGGTTTCACGACCGCGTCCGTGGGCTATGCGCATCCTTTTTTTCACGCTGCAAAACGAAGAAACTGCTTCCAGGGGGATGAAAAATTATTGGTTTTCAAAGGAGATGGCTTTGAGCTTTTAACGATCCGGGAGCTTGTTGAGGGCAACCTTATCGGGGAAATTGAAAAAGATGATCTTGGGACCGAGTACAGGGAAATGCATGGCTTGAAAACATTCGCTTTTAATATAAAAACGAAAAAATTCGAATTGGCAGATATAACCCATATTTCAAAACATATTGCTCCTGAAAAGCTGATCGAAATAAGAACGAAAGGCGGCAGAAAGATAGTCGTTACTAAAGATCATCCGTTCCCGGATAGATCTGGAGCGAAAGTGAAAGCGGAGGATGTAGATGAATTATTGATCCCCTGGAACCTTGAAAGACCCCCCATCAAGACTAAAGAGAAAATAGACCTGCTTTCGATAACCGATGCCGAAGACGTAATGATAAGGACGGAAAACGATATTTTCGGAGAGGATGTACCTCTTTCACAGATCAGCGATGATCTTGGAATGAGTTATAAGACATTTACGAATTACATTTATAGAAAATCATATCCACTGGAGATGGTCAACAGATTTAATCCCGGTGTGATCGATGCTGGAAATTACCTGATTGGGAGCAGGCGAGATAAGGTTTCCATAAAATCTACAATAACTGTGGATGATGATTTCTTATCACTATTAGGATTTTATTTGGCTGAAGGATTTATTAAGAAAAATCAAAATAATTGTCACCAGGTATCTATAACCGCTGCAAAAGAATGGACAAGAAGCTTATTAAAAGAAAAAATAAATAATGTTTTTGGTTTGAGCCCCAGTATTTCAGGAAATCACGTAACGATATGCTCAAGATTTGTCCTTGAACTTTTTGAGGAACTGAAGATCGGTAAAAATGCGAAAACAAAAAGGGTTCCAGACTTTGTGTATGCTCTACCGGAGGATAAGATCGGCGCATTTTTGAGTGGTTATTTCACCGGGGACGGATCATGCTCTCTCCAGAGCACACTTGAGGTAAATGTAACTTCAGTAAACAAATGGCTGATCGACGGAGTGTCATTCCTGCTGATGTTTTCCGGGATCAAGCACTCAATATATGAGGAAGAACGGGCTGTAAAAAGCGACCTTATTCTAAAATTCTACGGAAAGCCGAAGCAGCTCCATTCGTACAAGATAAGGATATACGGCAGCGAAGCCGGAAAATTCATAGAAGACATAGGATTTTTCGGTGAAAAACAGAAACATGCTGAGGAATTGCTGAAGAAATGGATGGCTAAAAAGGGTCAGGCAAGAACCAGTTTTGATGAAGATGTGTTCATTGACAGAGTCATAGAAAAAAAAGAGATAAGCTCCAAGGATAAATATGTGTATAATCTGACAGTGGATACCCATCACAGCCTCATCTGCTCAGGAATTACCACCTTCCAGTGCGACGGAGACGATGACTGCGTGATGCTTCTTATGGAC
>CABMHZ010000261.1 GCA_902386115.1 uncultured archaeon
AGAAGGTCGAGCATGCCTGCGTGGAGCGCCTTTGACTCGAAATCGCGCGATGAACCTTCCTGCCCCGTATTTGCGGCTGCTATAAGCTGCGTAAGCTGTTCTTCAACATATTCAAGAACAGGCAGGAAATCGCCAATAGTCTGGGGCTGGATGCCCATTATTGTCTCGGTGAGAGGAGCTTTCAGGTTGCTTGGACCGACGTCGATCGGATGGTCTGCTCCGTATCTTTTTATAAGATAATGCAGAAGATGTCGCCCGTGTGCGCTGTGGCATGCGGCTCCCATTATACTTGTCATCAACGCCTGCCTTGCAGATTGCCCTTCAAGGTCGATACCGCATGCGCCTTCCTTGTTGCCTGTCAGGTCGCATTTCCCGTAAGTGCAGTACTCGCACATGTCGCTTGTTGGCGTATAAACGGGGTTATACCTGTCAAGGATGCGGTAGTCCCAGCTGCGAAGGCTGATAACTTCGGGTCTTGGAGTGGGACCTTCGGCTTCGAGCTGCTCTCCTTCACCGATCGCGCCAATATTGATCTGGACATTCTCCAGCCCTTCGATTATAAAATTTCCTTTCTTAACTATCATTTAATATCTCCGATGAACTCAGGTTTTGATGGATTTCTATCCCCAGAGCGCCAGGTATCTTAAATTTTACCGGTGCTACTGATTGAATTTCGCCTTTTTATCCGGGGACGACTTAAATCCTAAATTACATTAACATACTTAAACGTTTTTATATTTATCATTATCGTCCATGACATTTTTAGAACCAAATACTTAAATAAATACACAGCGACATTATTCGTATGAAGAAAGTGGTCATCGTTGTGGACATGATAAATGATTTTGTCACCGGGAAACTCGGCAGCCGGCGTGCCACGGAAATCGTGCCGAATATTGCGTCTCTCTTAAAAAAGGCAAGAAAGCAGGGTATTAAAATAATATATCTCAGGGATGCCCATACATCTGATGACAGGGAAATAGCCATATGGGGGCAGCATGCGATGAAAGGTACGCAGGGGTCGGAGATAGTACCGCAGCTTAAACCCGAAAAGAATGACATCGTTATCGAAAAAAAATGGTACAGCGGCTTTGTGGATACCGAACTGCAATCGATCCTCAGGGAAATGGGAGCGGATACCCTGATATTTGCCGGCGTCAGCACCGACATATGTGTCCAGAATAACGTGGGAGATGCTTATTTTTCGGGATTTAAAACAATAGTCCTGGAGGATTGTACTGCATCGATAGCGCCGGCGGCTCACGAGCAGGCGATTGAATACATGAAGAGCATCTACGGCGCCGAGATAACAACATCGGATAAAGTTTTGTAAAGAGTTTTCATGATCGCCGGTATTGATGAGGCTGGAAAGGGGCCGGTGCTTGGTCCTATGTGCGTGGCGGGATTACTGCTGGATGAGGACAAACTTGACAGGTTAACCCGGCTCGGTGTTAAGGATTCAAAAAAGCTGACACCAAAAAAGCGGGAGGCTTTTTCAGTTGAGATCAAGAAGATTGCAGACAGGTATTTTATCCTCGAGGTAAGCCCGGGGCAGATAGACGGGCTCAGGAAAGTAATGACCATGAACGAGATAATGGTGGTATGCTTTGCGAAGGTGATGGAGGAACTCAAGCCCGAAAGCGCTTTCGTGGATGCCGCAGACGTCATCGCAGAACGCTTCGGGGAGAATATCGCGAAGAGATATTCGGGAAAGGCGGATATCACCTCGGAACACAATGCTGATGAGAAATACCCTATCGTTTCCGCTGCCTCCATCCTTGCGAAAGTGAGGAGGGACGAACTTGTAAGGAATATTGAAAAAAACGTGGGTATTGAAATAGGGAGCGGCTACCCCTCAGACCGAAAGACCATAACGTTCCTTGAGAACTGGGTAAAGGAATACGGTTCTCTTCCTGATTTTGCCAGGAGTTCATGGGAGACTTCGAGGAATATTATGGGGAGATTGTGAATCGGGTCGATTTGGTTTGGTAATTATTATATATAATATCTTAATTACTTGATCAAAAACAACCTGAAATATGGATATTTAAAAATAATTTTATATATTACATCTCTGGAAAATATTATATCACTTATCTGTATAGTTTGCGTTATTATGCTAAACTCTAAACTCCAACTAATTATAGATAATCTTAAATCACTTATAAATGAAATGAAAAATTCTGATTTGCATTTAAAAATTCCCCCTGGATTTATTTCTTCTTTAGGAGAATTTATAGTGTTTTCCAAAATATTGCAGACAGATACCAAATCTGAATTAAAGTCAGGACACACTGGTGCAGATATAAAACTTAGCAACGGTAGAAAAATAGAAGTCAAGACAGCCAGAATTAATAAAGATTATAAAGATTATATGCATTGGGGGTTTGGAAGAATAAAACCGGAAAAATTTGATTATTTAGTTTGTGTTGCTTTAGACGAAAATCTAAATCCAGATTTCTATATGTTCAAAAGAGATGAAGCTATGAATTTTCCCACAGAAAAAGAGGCTCATGAAGGTAGAACTACAAGATTCAATAGCAGTGAAGGACGAACATTTCATCGTTTTAAAATAGAATATGAGAAATCTCAACGCTCAAAAATATTAATAGAAGTTAACAGAAATATTAAAAATTATGAAGATAGATGGGATATTCTTTTTACGCAAACGTAACAAAATAGCCAAAACAAACCTCATGAGAATATAAAGGTGAAAAGAATCATATTTCTTTAATCAATATTGAACCTGTATTTTAAGGTTACCAATAACCATATTTTAGTTACAATAACCTTATATTTATATTTAATTTATTTTGAAGAAGGGATTTTAAAAAGAATTTATGACCATTTAAAAATAAATCCTTTAAAAGTGTAATGTGGACTCGGCGGGGTTTGATAGCCCTTTTGAGGATTTGCACCCCATAAGTCTTACACAAAGGACACCCGCGGTCTTCTCATTTTCAATGAGTTGTTTTACCTGGCTAAACTACGAGCCCACTAACCCTTATACCGCTTCATTCCTATATAAACATATTGGTTGGGAAAAGATAGTTGGGAAAGATAGTGAGTTAATATATATAATTAAACCGTTGGATTTTCCATTTGGAAACTAATTCGAATTGTGGAGATAATCAATGCTCTTTCAGGTGCGCCTTAATTTTATGTATAAAATAAA
>CABMHZ010000262.1 GCA_902386115.1 uncultured archaeon
CTGCCTCCCGATACGAAGGAAATACCTTATGACTGGGGACTTGCACCCGGCTTGAAGCATGGATAAGTTTAAAAATAATAGGAAATAAAAACCGCAGATGAACGCAGATAAACGCAGATTTGTTAAATTATTTGAAGCAAAATTAGCTGTGAGAGGTGAAATAAATTGAAAATTCTCATAACCGGCGGGCTGGGTTTTATCGGGAGCAACTTTATCCGGCTAATGCTTGAAAAATATAATGATAACAAGATTATCAATCTTGACAAACGAACATATGCCGGGAATCCGGATAACCTGAAAGACATTGAGAAAAACCCGAATTATTCGTTTGCGAAAGGGGATATCTGCGACCCTGCGGTCGTGGATAAGGTAATGAGAAAGGCTGACCGTGTGGTTCATTTCGCAGCAGAAAGCCATGTTGACCGCTCCATCGAGGATGCTTCGGCATTCGTCAGGACGAACGTCCTTGGTACTTTTACGCTTCTTGAAAGTGCGCGAAAATATAAGGTCGGCAGGTTTATCCACATTTCCACTGATGAGGTATATGGCAGCAGGGAAAGAGGTTCATTTAGAGAAAATGACATACTCACGCCTTCAAGCCCGTATTCTTCCAGCAAGGCAGGCTCAGACCTGCTTGCCCAGTCTTATTCTATTACGCATAAGTTGCCAGTAGTAATAACACGATGCACCAACAACTTCGGACCCTATCAATATCCTGAGAAACTCATACCCCTGTTTATCACAAACCTCCTTGAGAACAAAAAAGTCCCGGTCTATGGGACTGGTAAGAACGTGCGGGACTGGATTTATGTGCTTGACCACTGCAAAGCCGTGGATTTTGTGCTGCACAACGGCGTTCCCGGTGAGATATACAATATCGGGGGCGGGGCAGAGAGATCCAATATCGAGATAACGAAAAAGATACTCGAACTACTGGGCAAAGATGAGTCCATGATAGAATATGTAAAAGACCGCCTGGGTCATGATTTCAGGTATTCTCTCAACTGCACAAAACTGCGCAAACTGGGCTGGTCTCCTGAGCACGGGTTTAATGAGGCACTTGAAAGCACTGTCAACTGGTATGTTGAGAACCGATGGTGGTGGGAGAAATTAAAACACTGATATTCGGTGCGGGCGGCATGCTCGGGACCGAGCTTTGCGCGGCATTTCCCGATGCAGTGAAGCTCAGGCACAATGACCTTGACATCAGGGACAGGGTGAAAGTTATAAGATTAATAGGATCGAATGAACCTGATGTTGTGATCAATGCCGCAGCCTATACCGCGGTTGATGACTGCGAGGATAACAGGGAACAGGCATTTGATATTAACGGCGCTGCGCCCGGATACATTGCAGAAGGCTGCGCCCGGGCAGGCGCTGAACTTATTCATTACAGCACTGATTATATTTTTGACGGATCTAAGAAGGAATATGTGGAATCCGATACGCCTAATCCTATTAACGCTTACGGAAACTCCAAACTTATGGGCGAGAAGAATATCATTAAAAATATGGATAACTACAGGATAATAAGAACATCATGGCTCTATGGAGCCCACGGGAAGAATTTTGTGGATATGATGCTTATGCTATCAGGAAAGATGGATACTGTAAAAGTGGTAAATGACCAGTTCGGCAAGCCTACTTACGCACACGACCTTGCCCGGAAGACCAGGGAAGTCGTGATGATGCCAGCGGGGATATATCATATAACAAATGAGGGTGTGTGCTCATGGTTCGAGTTCGCATCCGCCATAATTAATAATGCAGTTCCCTGCACGAGCGGGGAGTTCCCGAGGAAAGCAAAGCGACCAAAATATTCTGTCCTTGTTAACACGAAGACGACTCCGATGCGCCACTGGAGAGATGCGCTGGCTGAGTATTTAATTAAGCGAAAAACAATGGTGAAATTATGAAAGGCATAATCCTTGCAGGAGGAACGGGCTCACGCCTCTATCCCCTCACAAAAGTGACGAATAAGCATCTGCTGCCGGTATATGACAAACCCATGATATATTACCCGCTGCAGACATTGACAGATGCTGGAATAAAAGATATTATGATAGTCTCCGGCAGGGGTCATGCCGGACATTTCCTTGAGCTTCTTGGTTCTGGCGTCGATATCGGGGTGCATCTCACCTATGAGATACAGGAAAAAGCGGGAGGCATCGCGCAGGCTCTCGGACTGGCTGAGGATTTTGCGGATAACGGGGCAGTTACCGTGATACTTGGGGACAATATTTTCCAGGATAATGATCAAAAGGCTGTCGAGACTTTTAAAAACGGAGCAAGGATATTCCTGAAAGAAGTGCCTGATGCCGGAAGGTTCGGGGTTGCAGAGATCAAGGGTAAGAATATCATTTCCATAGAAGAGAAACCTGCTGCGCCAAAATCAAATCTTGCGGTTACGGGGCTTTATATCTATGATGCCAGGGTATTTGAGATAATCCGCACCCTCAAGCCTTCAGGAAGGGGAGAACTTGAGATAACGGATGTGAATAATGAGTATATACGCCTGGATGAGATGGATTTTTCGCAGCTTAAGGGTTACTGGAGCGATGCGGGAACTTTTGAATCCCTGTTCAGGGCGAGTGAACTGGTAAGGAATATAAGGTCAGAGACTCAGGAAAGTGAATAAATAGATTTCAAGATATATTTATAAGCAATACTATATTTATAGTCACCTTAACCATCCGCGCCTGTAAAAAGCATACAGTGCAAGGAGCATTATGGATATCTCAAGAAAGAATGTCTCAGAGATAGTAATCGAATACGGGCTATCTATCAGATTCTCTCCAAGGAGTCCGCTGATTATATTGGGTACAAGTCCGAGGACAGTTATCACTGCGAGTATCCTCATAACCCTGTTCAACCCCACGGATACTGTGTTTATATGAAGCTCTATCAATGAGAGCAAATTGTTCCTGACATTTTCCGATGTTTCGAACAGGTAGGTTGATTCGTCATAGAGAATACTAAAGAGGGGAAGATACGCCTCTTTTGAATCACCAAGCTGGACTTTATTATTTTTTATGGCTTTTATCACCCGGGTAAAATGCCAGAGATTTCCGTGTAATTTCTGTATCTCTTTCTTGAAATAGAATATATCCTCAAGGAACGAGGGACGCGCCGTGCCTACGGGAATTTCTTCCATGACGGTCTCCCTTTGCTCAAGAACCCGCACCACCTCATCATAATCCGTGATCTTCCTCCTGAAAATCGAGTACAGGATGCCGGCAATAAATCCGTCTTTTTTTTCCGCAGCTTTAAATTCGCTGCTCACCTGATCAAATAGATCACTTTTACCCGCGCAAATCGTGACGATGGAATTGCCGGTGAGAATTATCAGCATGTTATTTCTTGAGATATCGAGACCCCTGACACCTGATCCCTCTGATTGCAGTTTCGTATCCCTGATAAATATAGAGGTAAAATCCTTAAAGAAGTCGATCCTGGGATAGGAATCCTTGATGATCTTACTTGTCAGGACAATTCCGGGGATCTTGAAAGTATCACAGACAAAACC
>CABMHZ010000263.1 GCA_902386115.1 uncultured archaeon
ACAGGTTCTTGAGCCTTCTCCAGAATCTTGCGACTGTCATGATTACCTCCCGAAAATATGGATAACTGCGGTGCCGCCCGAGCCTCCCACGTTATGGGTAAGACCGATCTCTGCTCCGTCGATCTGGCGTTTGCCGGCATCACCGCGAAGCTGTAATGTGATCTCGACTGCCTGCTTGACGCCGGTCGCGCCGACGGGATGACCGCATGCCTTAAGACCGCCCGACGTGTTAATTGGTATCTTCCCCCCGATAGCTGTCATTCCTTCGAGGGATGCTTTTCCGCCTTCTCCCTTTTTCACGAACCCCAGGTCTTCGATGGCACATATCTCTGCGATGGTAAAACAATCATGCACTTCTGCAAAATCGATATCATCCGCAGTGACTTTTGCCATTTTATACGCGCGGTTCGCAGCCGCTACCGTGGCGTCAAGCGTGGTTATGTCCGGTCTGTCGTGAAGAGAGAGCGTGCCGCTTGCCTGGGCTGACGCTTTTACGTAAATGGGAGTATCGGTGAATTTTTTCGCAATTTCAGCAGGAGCAAGAACGACTGCTGAAGCGCCGTCAGAGATGGGCGAGCAGTCGAAGACGTGAAGAGGGTCTGCAACCATGACGGAATTGAGAACTGCATCGATGGATATCTCGTTCTGGAACTGTGCTTTCGGGTTCATTGTCCCGTGATGATGATTCTTTACAGCTACTGAGGCAAGCTGTTCCGAAGTAGTCCCGTATTTGTGCATGTGAAGCCGCGCTATCATGGCATAAAGACCGGGGAATGTGGCTCCCATTACGCCTTCCCATTCCCTGTCAGCCGCTGCTGCAAGGGCATCCGTTGTAGTCTCGACTCCCACATCGGTCATCTTTTCAGCCCCGCCTGCTATCACGATATCATGATATCCGGACGCGACCGCAATAATGCCCTGCCGCAGCGCCAGTCCGCCTGATGCGCAGGCTGCCTCCACGCGCGTTGAAGGAATGTGAAAGCTGGCAAGACCTGAATAATCCGCGATCAGCGAGCCTATATGCTCCTGCTCGATGAACCTGCCGCCGCTCATGTTGCCTACATAGAGCGCATCCAGCTTTCCGCCCTGGAGATTTGCATCCTCTATTGCTGATACACCTGCCTCAACAAATATGTCCCTGAAAGATTTATCCCATAACTCGCCGAATTCCGTACATCCGACTCCGATAATTGCTACGTCACGCATTTTTACCTCACAACTTTATTTTTCCTTTATGTTTCGCATAGGTCGCATAATTGATATATGTCGGGTTCGCCAGAAGCTCTTCAACGCCAGGCGCCCCATTCCTTATTTCATCTATCCTGTCAGTCACCCTGAGGCTGAAAGCATCGCTGCCCGCTCCTGAGCCGAACGCGGTCATAAAGATCCTGTCATCCGGTTTTGCAATATCAAGGATCGCAGCAAGACCCATCATGCATGAACCCGAGTATGTGTTTCCCAGGCGCGTTACCACAAGTCCGGGTTTTATCTGCTCGCCTGAGAACCCGAGGATCTTTGCCACACGCGTCGGGAACTTGCCGTTTGGCTGGTGGAACACGGCATAATCATAGTCAGACGGCTTTGTGCCGAGCCGTTCCATAAGTCCTGTGGCTGCCGAGGTAACATGTTTGAAATAACCCGGTTCTCCTGTGAACCTGCCGCCGTGTTCCGGGTATGGTTTTCCTTCCCTTCTCCAGAAATCAGGCGTATCTGTGGTGAATGAATATGTTGATTCTATCTGGGCTGCGATGTTCTCTTTTCCTATTATGTACGCCACACCGCCCGCAGCGGCTGTGTATTCAAGAGCGTCCCCGGGCGCGCCCTGCGAGACATCCGATCCAATTGCCAGCCCCAGGTCGATCATGCCGGATTCTGCCATCCCGAGGCATGCCTGCATGGCTGCAGTACCAGCTTTGCAGGCGAACTCAAAATCTGCGGCAGTGAGGTTCGGCGTTGCGCCTATCGCTTCGGCAACGATCGTGCTTGTGGGTTTTACGGCGTAAGGATGGCTTTCCGAACCTGTGAACACTGCCCCTATCTTTTCAGGGTTCACCTTCGCACGGTTTACCGCATACCGGGCGGCTTCAACGGCGATAGTGACGGTGTCTTCGTCCATGTCTGGAACGGATTTTTCATAAACCATCAATCCGTCGATGATGCTGTTTGCATTGTCACCCCATACTTTAGCTATCTCTTCTATCTTGATTCTATAGCGCGGTATGTAAGCGCCATATGATACAATTCCAGCTTTCATTTTTTAACCTCAGAATTTATTGAAATATTGGGTAAAACTAATGTTTTATATCGTAGGATTGCAGAGCCCGGATCAAATCGTTTATCGGCATTACTGTGGCAATAACCGGCACCCGCTCTATTTCGGCGATCTTTGCAACCAGCGGGTCGATCTCCTTGGCGGGAAGCCCGTGAAGCACTATCAATCCAGGCTTCAGGTTCGTTACCCGCAGAGCCACCATCGGGGACCTGCCTGTTGATATCCTGGTATAGACCATTGCTCTTTCCGAACTCCAGCCGTACAGCTTCTGGAACTCATTATAGGATAGCTGCAGGATAGCCTTCAGGCTGTCGATCACAGTGTACCCGTACAATGGTTTGATATGTTCGCTGCCCGGACTGTAAACCACTTCTCCCTTTAACAGTTTCGTGATCTCTTCAACCGATATCGGAGAAAGATATTCATGAATATCATAGATCGCATTTGTAGTGACATCCCCGTGCAGAATTCCTTCGTAAGAACGGATCTTTGCGCCCCCGCGCGAAACGTCCATGTCAAGGATGGCATCGATTATCTTGCTCACGATAAAGATGCCGGGGGATTTTCTCCGTCCGCTTTCGTAGTCGCTTATTACGGATGGTGAAACTTTAAGGAACGTAGCGAGATCTGACTGTGAAATGTCAAAAACCGTGCGCCATTTCTTAAGCGTATCGCCGGGATTGTCTGATAACGTTATTTCCCCCGCCATTTTCTCTGCAAGCTTGTGCCTCAGATCGTCGTATATAGCATTTATGCCGGGAGCCGGGGGGGCAGGCATGGAAGCAATGGCTGTGTTTTCAGTCATATAAATTATCTGGTAACGATGAGGTAGCATATAAAACTAACGAAGAACACTTCGTCAAATAACGATGTCAGAAAAAGTCAAATACCAACAGGGTATGTAAGGCTATGCACCCGTTGGTGAACTTCCGTGATGATTCAACAAAATGAGGGGCCGTAGGGTAGCCTGGTCCATCCTTCATGCTTGGGGTGCATGAGACCTGAGTTCAAATCTCAGCGGCCCCATTCCATTTGAATTTATC
>CABMHZ010000264.1 GCA_902386115.1 uncultured archaeon
GCAAGAGAGATTGCCGTTGTGATGGGCTGCACGGTTACCCCAATATATGACGTGGGAGTCGCAGGGATACACCGGCTCTTTCCTGAGCTTGGCAAACTCGCATCAGAGGGGGTTGATGCTGTGGTCGTGGCTGCTGGACGCGAGGGAACTATCCCGGCTATCGTTGCGGGGCTTGTGGACGTACCTGTAATTGGAGTACCGGTATCAACCGGTTACGGGGCAGGGGGAAAGGGCGAAGCTGCACTTCTTTCCATGCTCCAGTCATGCTCGGTGCTTGCAGTGGTGAATATAGATGCCGGGTTTGTTGCTGGGGCTTATGCGGCAAGGATAGCAAACCTTGCTGCAAAGAACAGGAACGGAGACTAAGGTGAAAAAGCGCTCATTCAAAATATCCTTTCATTTTAGCAAATTATTTATAGGGTTAGATTGTATAAGATTTTTGGAAGCAACATATCCATACTATGTGAAAGTTCGATGGTAGTGGAGAAATAGCGTATTATGGAAAAACATTATAATAACAAGAGGAGGTAAAAATATTATGAGAATCAGAGTAGTCAGTTCAAAAGAAGAGATCAATTCGCTCGGATCGAGTGAAAAGATCATTCATCTTGCATTCAGACCGTCAAATAAGGACATTTTTTCACTTGTGAATGCATGCCCCAACGTAAAAGCGATACATATCCCAAGTTCATATATCAAGACGATATCAAATTCAACCAGGATGTTCCTTGAAATGCAGGATATTTCGCTGCTGGAAGGCGATGTCTGGGGTCACAGGAAAGACATAAATGAATACTCGGAGATAAAGCCGGAGGTCTTTGAAAGAATGCAGGAACTCAAGGCAGGCGGCTCATCAGAACAGGCTGTTCTTGACAGGCTGGGAAGAGAGACCAGGCTGAGCAAGGATTTGCTAAAGTTCCTGATAAAAGAAAAGGGAAAGAAGAAATAGAATATCTTTTTTATATTTATTTCTTTTAAGTATCAGATTTTACCTTGGGCATCTTTTTCTGTATTTCCTCAAGCAATTGTTCGTCGGTTTTGCCTTCAGTCGAAATTCCAAGGTCGTGTGCCATCAGTTTTATCTTTGAAGATTTATCAACAGGGGTTTCTTTGACCGATTTTTCAGCATCAGACAATTCACGTTCGACCTCTTTTTGTCCTTTCTTGAACTCACCTGTCGCCTTTCCAAGTGAACGGGCAAGTTCCGGTATCTTGGTTGAGCCGAACAAAACGATTACCACTATCACGATCAATATAATTTCCTGGGTTCCTATTCCCATGCTTATCCTCCTGCTGCCTTCATATCTAATTTCCCTTGCGACCTGATCTTAATACGCATTTCCTCGACAAGCTGTTCTGAGGTTTTATCTTTTACATCTATACCCATTTCGATTGCCAGGTTATGAATCTTAATATCTTTATCATCTGATAGCTTATTATATCCTTTTAGTTCGAGCTCGGTCTCCATCTGCGCTTTCTTGAATTCCCCCGTTGCTTTACCCAGGGAGTGCGCCAGTTCTGGGAGTTTTGATGGTCCGAAAAAAAACAACATGACAATCAAAATCAATAATAGTTCTTCTGTTCCTAACATCTATTATCAATTTGGTTTTTTATTATATAATCTTTACCATCATGCAATTCGTCCTGGTGTTCATTTCTGACGGGGTCAAGGCATAAATAACCTTACGTCACATACCATTCAATAATAAGATATTCAAAGTGATGAATTATGAAAATTAAAGGCAATACGATTTTAATTACAGGAGGCTCAACGGGTATAGGCTTTGCGCTTGCCGAAGCCTTTGTGAAAGAAGGTAATACTGTCATAATTTGCGGAAGAAGAGAACACAAATTAAAGGAGGCAAAAAATAAATATCCCCAAATACATACCAGGGTTTGTGACCTGACGAAAGAAACAGAGCGGGAGGCATTATATAACTGGGTTAGATTTGAATTCAAAGACATTAACATATTAATCAACAATGCAGGGATTCAGAGAATGATCGATTTCAGGAAAGGAATTTCCAATTTATCTGATGGTGAAAATGAAATTGATATTAATTTAACAGTTCCTATTCAATTGTCAGCTTATTTTATCCCGGAGCTGCTAAATAAGACAGAATCAGCCATCATCAATGTTTCTTCCGGATTGGGTTTTGTACCACTGGCAATTATGCCGGTCTATTGTGCAACCAAGGCAGCTATGCATTCGTTCAGTTTATCACTGAGGCATCAATTAAAGAACACATCAATAAAAGTGTTTGAAGTAATTCCTCCAATGGTTGATACCGAGTTGGATAAAGGGTCAAGAGATGAAAGAGGACAACGGGATAAAGGCATAGCTCCGGCAGAAGTCGCCCGGGCAACCCTGAAAGCATTAGAAAAAAATGAGTATGAGATAGCAATTGGCATGGCGCAAAATTTGCGAATGGGAGCACGAAATAATCCGGAACAGGTATTCCAGGGAATTAATCAGTAATTAATTCAGCCTATAGAGATTGCCAGCGCAACAGAAGCCACATGCTCCTCAGCCAGACCCCTGTTGCCTGTTCCTGATGAAATCCACGAACGACCCCGCAAACCCCGTATATGACGCAGCGTGCAGATGCGCATATGCCGCCATGGTATTCTTCACAAGGATGCCGTCAAGCTCTCCCTTGATGCCTGTCCCCCTTTCAAGACGGATGGCAAAAGCAGTATCTTCCGGTATTTCAACGATCTCCGAATGGTGGAACTCATGCCCTATGAATGAAGTTCCTGCCTTCCCGATAACGTTGTCGATCACAAAACTTCCCACGTTATAGCTCACCACCCTTTTATGACCCATGAGCGTCCTGCCTGGCAATACCCCTGCCATACTGAACGTTCCCCCTTCCATCTCAGCCATGATATATTTCCCTGTTCCTGCAACATCGGTCTTTATCTCCTGCGTCAGGTACATGAGCCCGCCGCATTCTGCATATATGGGTAATCCGTCAGCCGAAGCCTGCCTCACGGCATGCCTCATATTCTCATTATCCTCAAGTTCCCGCGCAAATAATTCCGGGTAACCGCCGCCGATATACAGTCCATCGACCTGCGGAAGAGCAATGTCGTTCACAGGACTGAAATAAACAAGCTCTGCGCCTGCAAGTTCGAGCAGGTCAAGATTGTCGCGATAGTAGAAATTGAACGCCTCGTCCAGAGCCACGCCAAGCCGAACGGCGTTTTTTGGGGATGTGTGTCTGAAAATATCCTCTTTCGGCTTTACAAGGGGCTGCGCGTAGCGCGCCATTGATAATAGCCTATCAATGTCGATACCTTCTTTGATGATATTTTTTATTTTCACGAGATTTTCATCAAAATCAGCAAGCCTGCGCCTTCCTTCAAGCGCAGGGATAAGACCCAGGTGCCTCATTGATATCTTCATGGAATCGTTGCGCGGTATCTCACCTATAACGGGCGTGCCGGTATAGGTCTCGATAGCTTCCCTTGCCTTCTGGGCGTGCCTGCTGCTTCCGATGTTGTTGAGGATCACCCCGACGATCTTCACTTCAGGGTCAAAAGACTTATAACCCGAAACAAGCGCGGCAGTGCTTCGCGTGATGCTTCTTGCATTAATGACAAGTATTACGGGGCAATCAAGTAGTTTTGCAATTTGCGCCGTGCTACCGATATCGCTTGTTGCTGAAAGACCTTCATAAAGCCCCCGCACTCCTTCGATGATGGCGATATCAGCGCCCTCAACAGCATGGGAATACACCTCGAGGACAGCCTTCTCAGGCATGAGATAGCCGTCAAGATTGCGCGAATACCTACCCGTGACCTCTGTATGGTAGCTCGGGTCTATAAAATCCAGTCCTACCTTAAAGGGCTGCACCTTATATCCCCTATCCCGAAGCACCGACATTATGCCGATAGATATTGTGGTCTTTCCGGCTGAAGAGCGGTCTCCGGCAATGAGGATGCGGGGGA
>CABMHZ010000265.1 GCA_902386115.1 uncultured archaeon
CACGATAGATGAAGGAATAAAAGGATACAGGGAGCACACCCTCGAACATGCGGTAAAAATAACTCATGACCTTGGCATCCCGCATACAATAAGGTCGTTCAATGACGGATTCGGCGTCACCCTTGATGAGCTTACCCGGAAAAAAGACCAAGCTGCCTGCACTCTTTGCGGCGTGCTCCGGAAAAACCTGCTCAACAAAACCGCACGTGAGCTTGGGGCTGATAAGCTTGCAACGGGTCATAACCTTGACGATGAGTCCCAGACCATTATGATGAACTACCTCCGAGGCGACATGGACAGGTTAAAAAGAATGCTTCCGAACCTGAAACAGCCCGGTCTTATCATGAGGATAAAACCCCTGCACAGCATCCCTGAAAAAGAGGTCCCACTCTACGGGTTCCTGAACGACCTGCCGGTGAGCACTGACGAGTGCCCCTACGCAGGTGAAGCCCTGCGCAACGAGATACGCGAGATGCTCAATAATTACGAGGTAAAACATCCGGGGACAAAGTATTCCCTCCTCGGTGGGTTTGAAACCATCTCTGGAACCCTGCGATCTCCCGATACTCAGATAAAGAAGTGCAGGATATGCGGTGAACCTGGCAGCGAAGATATATGCAAGACCTGCAGGCTGCTTGGAAAACCATAAAAAAATAATGCGATGCCGCACGCCCTCTTTGCGGCACCGCTTAGTCTTTTATCTCCTTCTTATTTCCTGTTTTTCAATGCTACAGCCAGCACGGCAAGCAGCAGCGTCATTAACCCTGCCATGAAGTCAAATCCCGGTATGTCCGCCGGGGCTTCAGGCTTTCCCCTGAGGATGTTATCAGCTTTGATCTCAGCTTTATGTATCAATTCCTCAGCATATTTGGGATTATGTTCGCCTTTGCTATAGTCGCCCGGTATAAACTGCATATTGAATATTGATTCGTTTAACACACGGTCGTATGTCGCACGTTCAGGACCGTTGATCGTCTTCGTGTAATTTGCCGCATCATTGACCTTTATCATGGTCTCGTTATAATGATCCATCACTTTTTGTTGCTGATTTCTGACGAATTTCTCAGCTTCATCTGCATTAGGGAAACCTTCGTGGCATTTCATACACACGTTGAAGTTCAGTTTGAATTCGTGCCCTGTTATTCCGGTCTGGTTCAAACTCGCGTTGTACTCCTGTGTATAACGGTGGCAGTCTGCGCATGCAGCATTGGGCTGGTAGATATAGGTATCTGTATCAATACCACCGATGCTGCGCCTCATCTCAGAAGAGGCATGATGGACAGCAGCCGGAGGTTTTGCGCCTGACATTGTATGGCATGACTCACAAAGTACGTTTTTTGGTTTCCTGAGCAAGTATGCGTTCGTATGGTTATGGACATTATGACATGCTTCACAGGTCAGACCCAGAGTGACTTCTTTCAATGTGGGTTTCGAATGTTCTCCGGCAGTTATCCATTCAACTGACTGGCATTTTAAACAAGAGTCAGAAGCGGTTTTTTGGCTCTTTACGGTGACCATTGACTGTGCATGCAGGGATTTATTCCATTCCTCATAGGTAGGATGATGGTCTCCCTGATGACACCTGCCGCACATTTCAGCAGTGAGATTTATGACCATGCTCTTTTTTGTCAAATTCAATTTTGTAAGTAACCTTTGGATCTCTTCCTGGGATTTATTGCTGTCAGAATAGACGATCCCGATAACCTGCTCCGCAATGTTTGCTGATATATCACCGGAACCATGGCATGCTTCGCATGTTATGTCTTTGTATTTGTATGTTTTTGTTTTGTTATTGTATCCAGTGACATGGCAGGGTATGCATGATTCGTTTTTATCTTGCCTGTTGTCAACGAGTACCTGAAAAGCCCTGGAGTGATTTGTCATCATCCACTCATCATAGTTCACAAGATGACAGAATTTGCACCCATCCGGACCTATGTAATTTCCACCGTCATCCTCCGAACCGATCGCGGATACCGGGATGGCAAATAAGATCGCCAGCATTAAGGATAAGCCGGCGATTATCAGTATTTTTTCTTTATTTCGTGACATGGTAACCTCTTTCTTACCATCCGCTCTTACATCGACCGGACAAGTCCTTCTGTGCTTATACCGAAAGTCAACAGGGTCGTGGCGGTTACCGCATGAAATATGTCTCCCAATGCATGACCATAGACATACATCTCTGCGTTATTGAGCAGTCCCGTGTCACCCATTCTGCCTATAAACAGGGAAAGTGTCAGAAGCGTCACGGCTACAGCCACGAATGAGATATTCAGGACGACAGTGGAATGTTCTTCGAATGAACTCTTTGCTTTTATCAGCAATAGCAGTGCAAGAATTACCGTGGGAATCGATGTCACGAGCAGGAACGGACCTTCGATATGCGGATCCGATCTCTGGTGCGCCTGCGTTGCCAGTGCAATAGGTATCAATATGGTTGCTAACAAAATAAGGAGAAGTTTAAATCCCGAAAGGGTTTTGATCTCGGTTGTTGCGGTATATTCTCTCAAACCCATGTAAAGCAGGAACACAGCCACCGGTCCTCCTATCATAAACAGGTAATGCAATGATTCGGAGGGCAGCGGGCTTACTCCGGGCAGTAAATGTTCCACTGAATCGCCCAGTCCGATAAACCCTGCGGCGACCATCCCTGCCATGATGGCAGGCCATGCGATCTTACTTCCCCTGAAGTTCTTATAAATAATCAAAACACCGATTATGCTCGTAATTACTACCAGTAAGCCCACACAATTATGCACAAGCTGTTCCAGCATGTTATGGTGACCCTGTACTTGATCTATAAGCAGATTTCCTTCAAAATAAACCATGTTTTTACCTTCCTATTTTTGATATACCATTTTTCTAAACCATCTACCATTTTTCAACCATTATAGGTTGCGTCAATCATTAATATGATTATGATAATACCAAATTCAACCTAAATAAATCTTTTCATAACACACTTTTTTCTGGAGACTAAATCATGAGTGGGATCGACACCGGATAAATCGGGTTATCTCAACAGACCTGGACAAATATAAAAAAAGATGACTCCTTAAATACATTCATTTTTTTCTGCCGGAAGCTTCAAGATAACCGCATGCAGAGAACTGTGAAAGACAACTATATATAGTTCGATAAACTAATCTGATTGTGATAATGATAATGAGTAAGATTGCACGAAAAATAACATTTCTGTATAAAAAATAAACAAATTTTTATACAAATAGATAATAGTAGTAATTATATTTATGAAGAATAGCAAGAGGATATTGTCCATTATAATATCGGGATCAGTATGCCTGATAATCCTGTATTCGATATTTCGGTATTCGATATATTCCAATGCTACACTTGACAGGGAAATACTTTTGTTCCTCATCGCTAGCATGCTGGTTTTTTATGTAGCCTTCATGTGGCGGCGTGAGAAAAAAATTATATCAGAGATTTCCCGGATGACCGCTCTCCTCGATAAACTGGATCGTTCCGTTGCACGTCAGAAGCTGGCTGGGGAGGCACAGGCTGCCAGCAGGAAAAAGATGGGGGATGCGCTTTCAGAGAGGAACAATGAAAATAATTTATAAGTTATTGGCAGGATACATATTGTCGGCTCTGCCTGCCGCGGCTATCGCATCTACCGGGATGACCTTATCCACCTCGATTCATACCTGTAAAAAGAGGCGTGTGATGGCAGCCAAGATTATTTATATCTATGATTATGATACTAATGTATTAAAAACGGGGTGTTTTCCGCCCGCGGAGCGGTGAATCGATGATTCAAGAAGTAAACAAAAAGGAGAAAATAAAAATGTTTCCACTTAAACAAAACAGGTTCAGGCGGCAAATACAGCTTGTAACTTTGTTAGTTGCGATCATGTTTTTGAGCGGCTGCACTTCGCCGCCAACGCAAAAGGTTTATCATGTGGGAATCCTGAGCGGAACAGATGATTTTCTCCCGATAGCCGACGGCTTCAAGGCAAAAATGACAAAATTAGGATATGTCGAAGGTAAAAACATAGTTTATGATCTTCGGAAGACAAACGCAGATCCAGCCGGGGAACAGCTCGCCGCCAAAAAATTTGTGGATGACAGGGTTGATTTGATTTTCACGTTCCCTACTGAGCCGAGCATAACAGCCAGGAATGCCACCCGGGGGACAAATATCCCTGTAGTATTTGCCTACGCCGGCATTGAGGGATCAAATCTTGTAAAAAGCGTACGCGAACCCGGAGGAAATAATACGGGAGTCCGCTTCCCGGGTCCTGAGCAGATAACCAAGCGCCTGGAGATATTGCTCGATGTGGCGCCGTCAGTCAAACGGGTCTGGATAGGGTATGACAGGAATTACCCTAATAATGCGCCCACGCTTGCCGCCCTTCGCCCCCTGGCATTGTCCCGGGGTGTAACGCTTGTCGAAGTTCCCGCTGCCAATCTGGAAGAGATAAGGGCGGATCTTGAGGCACGAAATAGTTCGCCTGATATCGGGATGGATGCCATCATACTCATGCCGGACATTTTCAATCATTGCCCTGAAGGCTGGGGAATGATCAGGAAGTTTGCAGCCGAACACAGAGTGCCCGTCGGCGGCAGCTTTCTATATACTGTAGAGCAGGGGGCTGTTTTTGGCAATGCCAACGACCTTGTTAAAGTTGGTGAACTGGCTGCACCCCAGGCTGACAAAATCCTCAGAGGCGTTCCCGCAGGAACTATCCCGGTGGTAACTCCAGAACAGGAATTGTGGATAAATTACAAACGCGCACAGGAACTGAATTTGACAGTAAGTGAAGGTTTGCTAAGCAGGGCAGTTGAAATAATTCGTTAACGAAAATGGAAAATATTTCGGAGAAAGGCTAAAGAATATGTCTGCGAAGGCTGAGGTAAAAAAAACACGGGCTTTCCGGAGTTTGACCGTTACCTTAGCTATTGCTTTCCTGGTCTTGAGCATGGCAGTCCTCATAATAGCCAGCAGTTTATCGGTATATTTCAACATACAAACCCAGGAAAAATTCGTGGCAAACCAGCAGAGCCTCATTGCCCAGGATGCTGCAAGCACGGTCAAAAATTTTTTCCAGGAGAAATTCAGCCTGCTTGAAGCGACAGTCCGTTTTGGCGATCTTTCAAATGTTGATCAGGAAAAGCAAAGACTTGCACTGGACAGGCTTCTTGGTCTTGAACCTGCCTTTCGCCAGCTTGTCCTGCTAAATCCCCAAAAACAGGAGCAGGCAAGAAGTTATAGGATTTTTACCATATTGCCGGACAAATTTACGGAGCAGGTCATGACAGATATATTTTCCCGGGCAAGCCAGGGAAAAACGTATATAAGCCCGACATATATTGATGAAGTTACCAACGAACCGCTGGTAATAATGGCAGTTCCAGTTACAGATGTTTTCGGCGATTTTAAAGGAGTTTTGCTTGCTGAAGTGAACCTGAAATTCATGTGGGAACTGGTTGGCAGTATAAAGGTTGGCGATAAGGGAGTGGCATATGTGGTTGACAGGAAGGGTAACCTGATAGCGTTTGGTGATATCAGCCGGGTTTTAAAGGGAGAGAATTTGCTTTACCTTGACGAGGTCGCTGAATTTGCACAAAGCAATACTTCATTTGACACGAATCCTGCCAGGATCTCAAAAAGCATTCAAGGCAATTCTGTTTTAGCCACATATGCACCGCTTGGCACACCGGATTGGGCGGTTATTGTAGAATTACCCGTTGAAGAAGCATATGCTGATGTATATAAGTTGCTAAAACTGACGGCAGGGGTCATACTCCTGAGCCTTCTCCTTACCACCGCGATTGGCATACATCTCTCAAAAAGAATAACAGAACCGATAATAAAACTGAGAAACGCTGCATTGGAGATCGGTAAAGGCGACCTGAATACAAGGATAGACGTCAGTTCAGAAGACGAGATCGGAGAGCTTGCTTCTGCTTTCAATAAAATGACTGGGGAATTGCGAAGTACAACGGTCTCCATGCAGACCCTGCAAACCCTGCTCAATTCCATGCCTTACGGCATTTTTTTGATCGGCAGGGACAGGACGATCCTGAAAGCCAATCGTGCAGCCCTGGATATGCTGGGGTATGAATCTGAAGAGCAGATCGCAGGACAGATATGC
>CABMHZ010000266.1 GCA_902386115.1 uncultured archaeon
ATTACACTGGGCCAGAATCAGCAATTTAATGCTACCGGAATATATTCTGATAACAGCACTTCTGTTATAACATCCTCCGTAAACTGGTCAAGCAGCAATAATACTGTCGGATCTATTGATATTGCAGGTTTGTTCAATGCTTCAGCAACCGGCACAACCAGCGTAACTGCAACGAATGGAACTGTCATTGGAACTGCATCAGTGACCGTAATACCACGTCCGGGACCACCACCTGTCACTAATCTTATCGTAGCGGGAAGAGGTACAACATGGATCAACTGGACATGGGTAAATCCCGCGACAGGCAATTTTAGTTATACAATGGTTACTATCAACGGAAATTCGACCCAAACTTCAAATAATTCTTTCAATTATACGACCCTCAATCTTGGGACATCATATACGATCAATCTTCAGACTGTCGATACCTTCGGTGATGTAAATTCCACAGTGATCTCAAATACAACATATACCCTGAATACTCCCATTGGAACAAATGTAGTCGTTTCTTTCAATAATGTAAATGTTACATTCTCTCAGGTAAACAGGGAAGGAAATACACTGGCTGATGTCTTACCTTCAAATCCAGGAGGTAGCATATCAAGTATTGGAAGTTTTTATGACATAACCACAGATTCAGTATTTTATAACGGTAGCATTACGGTTCAAGTGGGTTACGTTCCTCCCGCCGGAATAAATGAAAGCAATATAAAATTATATCACTGGGAAAATTCAACCTGGAAGGACGTAACAACATACCTGGATACAGCAAATAAAACAGTGAGCGGCATTGTAACAAGTTTATCCCCGTTCGTGGTGGCTATACCTCCCGCACCGGCAATTACGGTAATCGGTCCACCTGTGGCAACAAATATTGAAACAAGCGGCAGCGATTCAACGACATTCCAGATAAATGTAAGCCAGGATGCGACAGTGAGCTGGTTCTGGGGTTCAACACTGGTAAACAGCAGTCCGGTTTCGGCGGGTGTTCCATTCTCATTTACTTATGTGCCAACCTCACCCCCGGATAATTATACATTTTCAGTTATAGCCAGTAACGCCAATGGAAATGACACGGCGAACTGGACATGGAGCGTGCGCTCTAAAACCTACTTCAGGGGCAATCGTGTCTGGAATGGCGCAAAGCCGAATGAATATAGTCTTGATTACACATGGGACCCGCTGAGTTTCTATGCATTCTATTACGATCTGGATACAGGTACTGGTAATGAAGCTTTAAAAATCCATCTTAATAGCTACACTGACAGGACAATCAATGCAGGTTCACTGCAATATTCCACACAACCCTACAGTGTTTCTTTCCAGCAAACAAACTGGGGACAATATAATGTTATAGGATTCATGGCAGACAAATATTTTGCAGGATATACTTCTGGCACATCCGGCGATATAACGAAAACTCCCGTCAGCCCTCTCAATAACAATCAACTGCATAAGATCCTGGTGGACGATAACACGCAGAGAACGATCACTGCCGGCAGCACACTCACATTGCAGGAAGGTTACGTCATTAAAATAAAGGATGTAGATGCAGCTGGAAGGATCGTATTGCTGTCTCTTTTGAAAGACGGGGCAGAGGTCGATACGCAGCCCGTCTCGCAGGGGGGTACTTATGTTTATAGCAAGAAAGTCGGCGCAGTAAGTGATTTTCCCATTATTGCCGTTTATGTGTCGAATGTATTTTCGGGAACGGAAATAAGCGCTGCTTTCACCAAAGGCATATTCCAGATATCGGAGAGCTTCGTTTCTACCAATTCAAATAATAGATACGGAATGATGGAAATTACGACCGCTTCTTCCGCGGGTATCACGATGGATAACCCAAATAGCTTCTCATTATCCCAGGGTTCGACAATTAATATTATGGGAGATCTGAGCTTCATCGTTGCAAACAACGATACCCTGCGTTTTGCTCCCATGGTACAAAGATCAGGGACGTATGAGGTTCGTGGAACGGTAGCGCAGAATAATGACACATCGTTTGAATGGACCCCGATGAACTTCGAAGGATTCTACTATAACCTGGACGATGATGTCGGGACCGAGAAATTAGACATAACAAGAAGCGGAACAAGCGTAAGCAGCCATAATCTGATATATACTTCAACGCCCCAGGCGGTCAGCTACCAGTATTCAAATTTCGGCACATTCAAGGTCATCGGGTTTATGGCTGATAAATATTTTGCAGGATATATCGGCTGTCCGACCTGTATAACAAGACAGGATATCAGCACGATAAACAGCCAGCAGCTCCACAAGGTACTGATCGATGATGATACGCAGAGGGTTATCTATGCAGGCAGTACGCTAACGCTGAACGATGGCTACGTTGTGAAAATTAAGGATGTCAGCATAGGCGCAGGAGCTGCTTCTGTGTGGCTATCATTATTGAAAGACGGTACTGAAGTATTCAATGATGTGAAGAACAAGGGTGACATATTCATATATGCTCCTTCAAAAGTGGGGACAGTTAGCGACCTGCCAATAATAGCGGTACGCATCGATAATATATTCCGGGGAACAGAAGCCACGGCGGCATTTGTAAAAGGTGTTTTCCAGATTTCTGAAAATTATACGTCAGTCAGAACGGGTGACAATTTCGGGATAATGCAGGTATCTGAAGTATCGAATAACCAGATACAGATGGACAATCCGAATTC
Source organism: uncultured archaeon (assembly GCA_902386115.1). Taxonomy (GTDB): domain Archaea; phylum Halobacteriota; class Methanosarcinia; order Methanosarcinales; family Methanoperedenaceae; genus Methanoperedens. Next base: position 2,682 of record CABMHZ010000266.1, read on the forward strand.
TTTTAGCTTATCCTCGGGAAGTACCATGGATGTTATGGGAAATATCCAGTTCAAGGTGGCAGATTCAACTGATGTCAGGTTCTACCCATTCATAACAGCTAACGGCACCACGGTTGCTGCGAATCAATTGATAATTGACGCCCCTGCAACGCCTATGGTGAGAGATACTATAACGATCAATGTAACTGATGGAACCGGAATTCCGATCGAAAATGCAGAGGTAAGTTTCGATGGGAATGTCATCGGAAATACGAACACCAACGGAAGTTTAGATTATATCCTCACCAAAAGCGGTCAGCATACTATTTCTGCCACAAGACTCGGATATAATCCCGGCACTATTACGATACAGGTTGCAGAATACAGGGACATCTCATTGAAATTTGAACTGCCTGCAATACTTGACCAGGGTATTCCTGAGCCGATAAAGGTAATCTCAAACGGGACTGCAATCCCGGGAACTAATATCACCCTGGACGGGAATTCTATAGGTCTTACTGACAGCGATGGCATCCTGAACTATACCTTCGATATAAGCGGCACGCATAACCTTGGCGCCTCAAAAACCGGGTATATTCCCGTAATAAGAGAAATTTCAATAAGGATGCCTTTCAGTGAATTCCAGGCGCTCGATATCAATTTCACACCTTCGGTCGTCTTCAGGAACCAGAATTATTTTGTATGGGCAAATATCTCGAACGTGGGCACAAAAACAGGCACACTGCCTGTCGGGCTTGTTGTAAATAGCTCTGTTGTCCAGAGCCAGAATGTTACCCTTGCGCCGGGGGAAAAACAGAAAATTAATTTCACACAAAAAATGACCCTGGCGCCCGGCAATTATTCGGTTGAGATACTCGGGCAGAAGAAAATAATGCAGGTCAGGGAAGAGCCGATTAATATTTTCCTGGTCGCCGGATTAATAACGATTATAGGAGCCTTGATTGTCTATCTGCTGACTACAAAAAATAAGATAAGCCTTGATGTAATACGAAAAAAATTAAAGTTCGGAGGGACTTAAATCACTTTTTTAACTGTTGTTTTTGTATAATAATCAAAGAATTTAATATTTCCATTTTTCCTGAAAAACAGCACACCAACCAGGAGATCCAGCGGAAGCAAAAATACTTTCCCGATATTCCTTATCGCACTTTCGTGGATGGTGATTTTATCTCCGTTCATTTTCACTACCCGGATCCTCATTATATATTTCCCGATCGTCTGACCATTATAAGCTTCCATAAAAACAAAAGCCGCATATGCAAATTGAAGGGTTAATTGAAGATATATGACCATGAGAAAAGTGTGAATTTCCATCTTTAGCCCTTCGCCCAGAATAAAGAAAAGAGCCACACCCGGAAACACGAATAATGTAAAATCTATCAATGCCGCTCCTATCCTTCTCACGAAAATCTGAACAGAAAATTCCTTATTATCATCTGCTTTGATTATTTCCCTTGCATCCTTCCACAATCTTGCGTCTACTCCCTGGAACATGCTGTAGGTAATTTTTCCGTACTCTGAAAGCCTGTAATTCTTCTTCTCCGTAAGTTCAACAAAGCCTTTCATCTTTCTAAGATGAAAATTCAGGTTTCCCTCTTCAAGATTCAGAGTATGTAGAATCTCTGTGTACGACATTTCTATGTTTTCTTGAAGAAGGGTTATTATTTTTGCCCTGATTTCATGGGAAAGGACTTTAAAAAACTCTATGGTTTTCAGTTCTTTTATTTGTTCAATGGTCATTTTGATTAGTTATTAAGTTAAACCTTATTGGCTTTAATCTTTTAGGTTCAATAATTATTTTGTTCCTTCATCATAATAACGTTAACCCAGGACGCTTTATTTTTGTTCCTGCATCACAATAACATTTGTTTTTAATACTTTATTTTCGTTCCTGATGCACAATCATTTCTTTTCTTGGGTAATTATATATAGAAAGATGCCTAAGAATTAATCAGGCTTTAAGCCTGGAGTATAAATTGGGTTTAAGCCTGGAGATATATACATGAATATACGAAATTTCAGGTCAGTATTTAGTTTAGCAATACTGGTATTGATGGCGACCTTCCTTGTAGGGGCTGCCATGGCACAGGATGAAACTGCCCCGGCATTGGGCGGAAACGCCCTTATGATGAAGGGTTGGATGGATTATTCAGAATGGTTCGTGATCGTTTCCCTTATGCCAAGCGTAATAATAATGCTTTTTATTGCATTAAGCCTGCATATCGCAAGACCCATGGTGCTGCGATATTTGAACAGGATGACTCTCAGGCTCGGCGCCGATATTCTCTGGGAGGCATGGATAATTGGAAGAGATGTAATGATACTGGCAGCAGTGGGTATAATAGGTATATTTATCGTTCCAAGGGTGGAGTCTGATTGGAACACTCAGGTGTTTATACCGTCTTTTGTGCTTGGTGTTATAACGTTGCTGTACAAGCTTTCCACTGATACGGATGCCGACAAGACTAAGTATGCGATCGCAACCGGACTTACGGCTCTGACACTTATCGCTGTACTTGTCCCATATTCGATCGGGCCGATCTGGGAACAAAAAGGCTCCAACTTTTTCATGGAAACTTATTTAATTCCTTTATCGAATGCTGATACAATCAAGGATGTAAAAATCACAATGGACGAAGCAATAAATGCAGTGCAAAAAGGAGACAATGGAACTGCCCTCCTCAAAGCGCAGGATGCCGCTGCAATACATGCTAAATTCGGAGATACTTTGAGTTCATGGGACAGCACGAAATCTTCGCAGCTTGAAGATGCATTCACCGCCTTCACGAACGCGGCAAAGAATGGCGATGCTACAGGAATGAAGTCCGCACAAAGTATGATTACACAGATACTGGATGACTATGGTAGAACACTCGGCGTGCTGGGATGAAGTATCTCTTTTTCGAGATGACCTCTTAAGGTCATTTTCAGGAGGATTGTATGGTCAGATATAATGTATATGTCAACCAGTCCGAGTGCTTCGCCTGCGGGATTTGTGAGGACATGTGTCCCCGCCGGGTTTTCAGGTTAAAACCCACTGATTTCAAAGGACCGGAGTACGAGGAAAGAATCCCGCAGTGGATGGGGACTATCTCTGAGGTGGTTGCCGAAGACATGTGCTTTGGCTGCCGGATCTGTGAGAACCAGTGCCCTGTCGGGGTTATAGAAGTAACCCAGTTTGATGAATCCGTCAAAAGAGAATTGAGAACACTTGATTCAACAAAGAAGGAGGTGTGAAAATGTATCTCGACATTGAAAAATATGCAGACAGCAGGCTTGTAAAACCCGTAGCAAGGGAATGCTGTGTTTACTGCGGCGCATGTGTATGCGTGAACCCGAGCCCGGGTGTTGGTTTTAAAGACGGGGAACTGGTATTCGATGAAGACAGTATAACGTTTGACAAAGACCTTCAGGTCTGCCCGGTCATAAATGCCAGCCACTCAACAACCTATCCGAAACCACCGGTTACAGAAGGGCAAACAGTCGATGAATTTCTCGGCCCCTATCTTGAGATCTGCTCCACGAGGAGCACGGATGAGACAGTTCTGAAAAAAGCACAGATCGGAGGAACAGTTACCTCGCTTCTTCTTCAGGGGATGAAAGACAATGTCATCGATTCTGCCCTGCTTGTTGATAAAGACAAGGGATGGATCGGGAAACCCAGGCTTGCCACGACAACTGAAGAAATCCTCGACTTTGCAGGTACCAAGCTTTCAGAGGCATCAGTCCTCACCTGCTGGCGGGATGCGATAAAAAAAGGTCATAAAAAGCTTGCCATAGTCGGTATGCCCTGTGTAACCATAGCAGAGCACCTTATTGACAGCTCGCCTGATTTCAAAGAGTTCAGCAGCGTACACGCACTGAAAATAGGCATTTTCTGTATGGAAGCTTTCAATTACCGCGGGCTTTTCGCTGAATTCCTGAAGGATAACCAGAAAATAAAACCTGCCAATATCCAGAAAGTGGATGTAAAAGGAAGGATGATAATCCATGAGATAACGGTTGAAGATAAGATCGCGGTACATACATACAGCCTGAAAGAACTTCATAAATACAGTATGCTTGGCTGCCTTCCCTGCCATGATTATGCGGCAGAATACGCAGACATTTCGATAGGTTCTGTGGGAAGCGAAGACGGATGGAATACCACGATCGTCAGGACAAAACTCGGGAAAAAGCTGCTGGATTCGGCTGTGGCATCAGGACTCCTCGCAAAAAAAGAATTGAAAGACATAGAACATCTAAGAAAAGTTGCTGCACTTAAAAAGACCCTAAAAATCGGAGAGAAAACAAGAGAGCCCGCATCAAAAGTGACGAGGGACTGGATTTCCGCCGGGGCGGAAGTGATGGATTATTCACATCCCGGGATGTTGAAACCGATATTAAAAGAAACTGCCAAAGAGAAGGGATCACAGGTACTCTGGTAATAAGAGGAATTCTTATGAAAAAAGTATTATTTGCAGCAATTATCGGTTTGATAATGGTACCAGGGGTACATGCTGCGGGGGAGTTCCAGCTAAGCTATACATGTGCCAATTGCCACCAGGACAGGTACGGTGAATGGACGCGTTCGATGCATGCCCTGTCAGTGGATGATCCGATCTTCCAGGCGGCATATTTACGGGCACTTCAATCCGACCCGAAATACAGGAGTTTTTGCCTGACCTGCCACTCTCCCACAACCCGGATAACCGATGATTTCAATTTGACAAAATCGATATCTGTTGAAGGAATTACCTGCAGTTTCTGCCATACAGTCACCGGAGTTGAGAGCAATAATTATACTTTTAATCCTGATAGCCCGATGGAGGGCCCTTACACGGATTCAAAGACAAATGCTCATGCCTCATCCTACTCGGCGCTCCATACAAAATCGGAATTCTGTGCAGGATGTCACGAGTTCTCGATCAACGGCGTGCCGATCTCCGAGACCTATTCGGAATGGAAGGCAAGCCCCGAAGCAGCCGAGGGCGAGCAATGCCAGGACTGCCATATGGTGACAAAACGCGGTGTTGCGGCGACGAACGGTACGATCAGGGATAAGGTTTACCAGCATTTCTGGTATGGCGGGCGCACAGGTCAATTCCTGGCGAATGCGTTCCAGATAAACTCCAGTATCCAGAGAACAGGGAACAGGGTTAAGGTCACGCTCGTTATATCCAACAACAACGTCGGACACATGATCCCAAGCGGTCTCCCCTCGCGAAAAGTCGTCCTGGACTTTAACGCCACCGATAAGCAGGGGCAGGGAATCTTTAGCGGTCAGAAGGTTTACGCCAAGACTATTGTAGATCAGTACAATAACGAAGTGCTTGACTTCTGGAAGGCAGTGTCCGTGGCGAAGGACAACAGGTTCAAGCCCGGAGAGAGCAGAACTGAAGTGTTTGAGTTTGATGCGCGAGGTGCAGACGAAATAGATATCCAGGCATCGCTGACCTATCAGCTGGAAGCGCAGATCATTACCACGGAAACGCAAACGTTAAACGTGGAACTGGCAACCGCCAGTAACAGATCGATAATAAGTAATACTGAAGCGCCCCAGCCAACGGCAAAGGCACCGGCTATCGGATTGATCGGAATACTGATCGCCATGGCAACAGCCATACTGGTATTTGGAAGAAAGAAGTCACAGAGATAGTGAGGATGAAATATATATTGTTGAAATAAGAGTATGGAACTGAAACTGGATAAAGATGAATTTACTGTCGGCTATGCACGCATAGCCGGCGGGGTTCTTGTTTTAACGAACTTTCGGCTTTTGATAGATCGCGGGTTCAGGGTGTTCGGGAAAAAGGAAAAATCAATCCTGATAAAAGACATCACTGATCTGAAATTCAGCAAGAGCTTCCTGTTCGGAACGGGTATCGATATAAAATATATAGAAGAAAAAAGGGAACGCAGCATTTTTACAGAATTCACTATTGCAGCAGAAGCAGAAGATATAGTAAATAAGATCAGGTCATTGAAAAACGGGATCACTCTTACTCCCGTTGAAATTCCAAAAGGTGAGGTGGAAAGGGTTTCCCTGGACGAAGCAGAAAAAATTGCGCTGCATTTCATGGAGAAAAGGGCAGAGAACCTTAAAGTGGATGAAACAATACATATTGCAGGGGCATGGAATGTTATCCTGTCAAACCAGGAAAAATATGCCGTGGTGGTAGGCGATGACGGGAGGGTGGAAGCATGGAAAAAGTTAACGAAATTTGAATAATTTTTTGTATTCATTGGCTTTAAGTGTACATTGTTTGACGTCTTCCTGA
>CABMHZ010000267.1 GCA_902386115.1 uncultured archaeon
TATGTATTCGAACGCTCCAGGTTCGCCAATGGCTTTGGTACTGGATTCTGGGGCATTAGGTTCGATGATTATGATAGCAAGCACGATGCTTGCCGGTAATTTGATATATGGTTATGGAGTGGGAGTGCCATTTGCTTCGGCCCAAATTAAAAAAGATCCTATAACAGGCGAGCGCCAAGATACCTATATGTCAAAAGGAACACAGGGACAGGGAATTCCAACAGTGTGTTATGTAAGTGGAATAATCGGTGCGGCACTTGGCGGAATTGGTGGTTCTCTCATATATTATGTCCTTGTCGGCATATATGGACAGTTCCTCAGTATGGCAAGCGCTGTTGCAGTTGCGGGTGTATTCACAATGGGTGTTTTCTATGTGAATGCCGTTGTCCCATCCTATGGTGTGGGCGGAACAATAGAAGGATTTCATGACCCCAAGTTCAGAAGGGTTCTTCCAAAAGATGCTTTTACAAGTTTTCTTGTAAGTTTGCTTCTGGGTATTGTTGCAATATTGATCACGGCAGGTATGTAGAATGATTGTAGTGATAATCACATTCGATAATATTCAGTCAAAAAACAGTCGAAAAGAGGCACAATGAGCCTTGAGTTCAGTTCAACGGTCGCAGGAGGATTATTAATAATTTTCATTATTGTCCTTCTGGGCCCTTTTTTAATCAAGAAGATTGAACATAATCTGGAAGTATTCCTCTTCTCAATGGGCGTTCTGGCAGTTACAGTAAACTCTTTCTTCTTAAAAGTATCTCCCGGCACTGAATTGGGTGCTGAGGTAACTCTACCTAACTGGAATTTTCAACTAATCGAAAAAGCACTTGTTGACCCGATCGAGATTTCGCTTGCAGTACTATTCGCAGGACTTATTTTCCATTATGGGCGCGGGCACATCCGCACCTTAATGCAAAAAATACTGGCAAAAATACCACTTAAGATTGTGGTCTTTGCTATAATTGTGGTGCTTGGTCTGCTCTCAAGCGTTATAACTGCTATCATTGCAGCACTCTTGCTTGTTGAAATGATTAGCGCATTGCATCTAGATCGTAAGACAATGGTGAACCTGACGATAATAGCATGCTTTGCAATTGGGATCGGGGCTGCACTTACGCCTATCGGAGAGCCTCTTTCTACTATTGTAATAAAGACAAAATTAAAAGAGAGCTTTTTTTATTTGGTATATTTGCTTGGTGCATATATAATACCTGGAGTGCTGGCATTTGGCATAATAGGGGTATTCTTTGCATCGAAAAAAGAAAAGACGGAGCCTAAGGAAGACGGCCCAATGACGGATCATGCTCACGAAAGAATAAACGATGTGCTGATCAGAGCAGCAAAAGTGTATGTATTTGTGATGGCTCTTGTGCTTCTTGGAACTGGCTTCACGCCGATTATTGAATGGTATGTTACAAAAATGTCAGGTGAAGCCCTTTACTGGGTAAACATGGTTTCAGCAATCCTTGATAATGCTACTCTTGCAGCTGCCGAAGTCGATCCATCAATGATCATTCAAGGGGCAATAGACCCGGCAATTAAAATTAAAAGTGTATTGATGGGATTGCTTGTATCCGGTGGAATGCTAATACCCGGCAATATACCTAATATTATAGCTGCCAACAAGCTTGGGATCACAAGCAAGGAATGGGCAAGGCTTGGAGTTCCACTGGGTATTGCAGCAATGCTGGTATTCTTCATAATTCTCTATGCACCGAATTATATATCGTAAATCGGATAAACAATAAATGAGAAAATAATGATATGCAAACACTGTGGACATACTATTACGATGGCAGGAGGTATGTGCTTTCATACTGAGAATGGTTTTACGCAAACCTGCAAGATATGTGGCTGCAGGTTTCCAAAACAGGATGATGATCAAATTGGAGAAAAGACGTGAAAACAGATTACATGGAGAAAATAAAGGACCTGGGAATAGGAGCATATATCATAGTTGTAGCCATATTCTTTATCACATTGATGATAGGATGGTTATTATATAATATTTTTATTTCTTCTAAAGGTTAGGCATCTTCCTAAAAGTCAAGTGCCAACTATAACAATTTAGATGGTGCCTAACCGGAATTTAAATAAATATATTTCCTGACATTAAATGTGCACAGGTATTAGAACAGTAGATTGAAATATGAGAAATTAGAAATAGTAAACATATAGGAGGATAAAATGTTCGAAAAAGTTTTATTTCCAATAGATTTTTCAGAGAATGCCAATAAAACTCTTGAGTGTATTGTTGAGATTCCCGGTGTAAAAGAGGTTGTGCTTTTGCATGTTGTTGCTGTCCCCTCGGGTGTTTTCGATTCAAAGCATGGGTGGATTCAGGGACCGCAAGTCGAGGACGCAAAGTTACAATTGGAAGAACATAAAGAGCATCTTGAAAGTCTTGGATTGAATGTCACCACAAAAGTTGAAATAATAACATCAGGTCATATATCTCAATCCATCCGGGAGACTGCCGATAAAGAAAACGTTTCTTTAATCGTTATGAATGCTCACGGAAA
>CABMHZ010000268.1 GCA_902386115.1 uncultured archaeon
CGCAGATACCCACGAACCAGTCAATGTATTTCTTGATGGCTTCAGGCGTTTCGCCCACAAGCTGGTTGAAATAAGGGTTACCTGTTGTGTCTCCCATTACTTCCTGTGTGTTCCAGAGTTTCTCTGCCGCAGATTTGTCGAATGTGCCTTTATCCTCATCTGTCACGATCTTGTGTTTTAAGTAGAACATCGTGCTGACAAGCACTGTCGGGTATTCTCCCGGCTGCCCGCCGACTTTTATCTTACCGAACTCAAATACTTCCTGTCTCTTATCATATTTAAACATCTTAGCACCTCATTTTATTAAAGCCCTATAATTTTTGCGAGTAATCCATGTAACTGTGGTATGCCCACATATAACACCAGCAGCAAATAGATCACGACGATCATTAGCGCTGTACTTATCCCGTACAGGATACCGATATCCCGTCCCAGTTTTTTCCCATATCTCTGGTGAACCTCCGAATTTGTGAACTCGATCTTTTCCTCGATATCGTTCAGTTTCTGTATGATTGCCTTGTAATCGTCCGGATTAACGACCACTGTGGGGACTGTCTCTGCCATTTATATCACCCCGAGTTCCCTGAGTTTTACCGGGACAATTACGAGCAGCATGACCACTACAAAACCAATCGAGAAGCCTATTACTCCTGTGGCGCCCACGCCTGATTCAAGCTTCTGGTTTCGCGCGATGAGCTGACCCCTGTACCTGATATCCTCGACAAGCGATTCAATTGTCGCAAGTGAAGGAGCCACTACCAAGGGCACGCCCTTGCCATATTCATGTTCTTCCACCATTTTATCCGCCTCCGAATATTATTATTCCAAGAATGGTCAATCCGACAACCAGCCCTATCATGATGCCTTCTATCTTTCCTGCATAGATGCCTGCCATCAGCTTGTTCAGGTTACCTAACTGGATGGTCTGCAGCTGGATGTTCTTTATCCTTGCCTGGATTGTGGCTATCTCGGCTGACATCGGCTTGACGCCGCCAGCTTCTGCAATTTCCTCTTTCTCGCCCACCGCGATTATCATGGGTTCGCCTTCAAAGGCTCCCGGGTCTTTTGCTGCAAGTTCTTTTATCCTTGCAACAATGGCGCCTTCATCTTCCGTACCCATCATCTCGGTTATGGTTATCTGAGCCTGGAATCTCTTTATGGCATCGTCCGGCAGGTTCTCGATATAGGGTATGGCTCCTGTTGAGCCCACTATCCTGTTATCCTTGATACCATTCTTGTGAAGCATCATTATGGCTTCACCTGAAATATGACCCTTGACTTCTGCTCCCGTAACGAGGAGGAAGCGTATGTTGGGGTTGGAGATTACATTAGCAACTATCTTCTCTATACCAAGGTTCTCTGTCTTGTGGGGTCCTGTTATGCATGCTCCTGCAGCCAGCTGTGCAGCCCCCTTGACGTGAGAGCCGCATGTGGTTACTGCTACGGGATTCTCAGGATTCCCCGATTCGTATTCTCCTTTAACAACAGGCCAGCCTGCTGCGGGTTTTACTTTATTTACCATTTATATCCCTCCTCCTCCCATCTTGGCGAGAGATGCTTTTATAGCTAAAACGACCAGCAGCAGGAAGGCTATTACGAATCCCATCACTGCGCCATAGTATGCATTGGTGACTATACCTGCATTGTATGAAGCGTTCTCTCTTCCCGGGAACATGTTCAACAGCGGTGCTTTTGGTTCAAGCTGGTTCATCATATCAGTTACTATTTTGTCGAGTTCATCCAGTTGCGTATTGATCCCGTCAAGTGAATACTCCACAACGTCATCGCGTTCTCCCGCTATGACGCCTGTTGAGGGGTCAAGTATCAGGTGTAATTCAGGAGCTACTCTTATATGACTCATATTTACGCCTCCGTCTTGGGGATCAAACCGGTTCCGACCACTGACGCCGCATCCTTATAGACTTCATCCCAGAATTTCTTGTAGAAGATGAGCCAGAGGATCACTCCAATAACAAGCGTTACGACGCCCATTGGACCGAGGGTCATGATAGCTGCAATACCCATTACAGCCATTGTTATTGCGCCTGTTGAAGCTGCAAGATACAGAAGTCTCTTCTGTTTCTCATCAGGTCCGAGGCAGGCGTTGAAGGGATGCAGCATTGCCATTGCCCCTACCCAGAAGACTGCGAGAATTACACCGTTATCGAACACCTTGAGAATCAGACTTCCCATGAAATCATAATTTCCGGCTACTGCTGCGCTGTATCCTATTATGATCAAGGCTCCCGAAGCGGCGATCTCCGTCATGCAACGGACCATGACCGGGATTTTCATTTTTATTACGTTCTGGGCAAACCAGCCGATCACGAATCCGATGATTGATGCCGTAACTAATGCCAGAACAGGTCCTGCATATATAGCCCTTGGATCTTTCGTCACCGACTTCATTATCGCAAGCCCGAACATGGCTGCAATGATACCCATACCCATGGCTATCTGACCGATGGATGGAACGCCTGTTCCGAGACCGTATTTTGCAACGCGCCTCACGGCTTCTGCGCCCCAGATAACGGCGCATATCGCTCCAAGCGCTCCGAATATTGAGGTGTATGGAGGAAAAAGAGGAGATAAATATATCCCTAACAGTCCTCCGATTATCCCGAATGCTGCAAGATTCTCCGGGGATATTTCTTTAATATCGCTCATACCATCCCTCCGGCTATCAATATTGCCACAACGCCGCAAAGCATGCTTACTATAACACTTGTGAAAACATCTTTAGGAACAACGCGCCTGAACTTGGGGTCGTGTACTCCTTCGATCGTTCCGCCCACACCGTATGACGGGATAACTGAATTAACATAGAAAACACCCATCGTAAATACCCCTGCAACAGCGGCAGCGCTCCCTGCAATAAGCGGAGTATAATATTGCATAAGGACGAAATAAATAAGTCCTCCTCCTGCACCGCCGAGTGCAGCGCCGACTACACCGCTCACGAAACAAATAGTCGGGATGCCCTGACCCTGGGTTCCTTTGGAAACATAGTTGTCCTGGCGCTCTCCCGTTATCGGGTCTTTTTTAACCTGTGCCGAAGCGAATGGCACTGCCACGCCGTATGCATAGATCAAGCCTCCAGCAAGCATCGTGCTTGCCAGCATTATAGCAGCACCCATTGCCCCTGCAGCCATAACCAGTAGCATTGCAGCCTTGGGTTCATAAGCATACATATAACTCGATGTTATCAGACCCACAAGACCCGAACCCGCTGCAAGTTCCACAGTCCCTGTTCCGATGCCGGTTGCCTGAGCCATCGCAGCAGGCGCACCGCCTACAGGAATAAAGTGAACTGCAAGACAGATGAGAGTCCCGCTAAGACCTATCAGAAGAATATCTATTAATGTTGTCGTTGCAAAAACTACCATTATGCTGCAGCCTCCTTTTCATTTTTATCTTCCTTATACGGACCATATGATTTCTTCACGTTTATTTCGACGAGCCTGTTCATAACAGTCATCACTGCCAGAATTATAACACCTACGCCCATCGCGGTCCATGTATATCCCCAGATAGTTGTCGGCCAGCTTGAAAAGAACACTGTCAGACCAAGTGCTATGCCTGTCGCCGGTCCTCCGAATTTGGCGCAGAACCAGACATTGTCAAGGCTGTTCCTTAAACCGGATTCTGCTTTCCTCACGATGCGCCCTGAAAGCGCCGTATTGAGACCGCAACCGAATTCACGGTTCTGGAATTCCCTCTCGCCTCCGTAGTGAACATCACCCACAGAAGAGCCGATAGCGCCAACGGAAATGCCCCATATCAAAGCCAGGAATGGTATTGATAATGGGTAGCCGAGAATTGCATACTGGATATATGATATTGACACAAGACAGAAACACACAATGAAATTATGTCCTATGATCGATGGCGTCGTATATCTCATAACATCCATATACAGGGGCTGTTTGAACCTTGTCTGGCTCGCCACCCTGCCTGCGTATGCGGTCGTTGCGAAAATACCATATATAAGTGCAGCAACAAAAGCGCCCAGTACTATTGCAGTCAGCGGGAAGAATTTGGCATTTAACAATACATTAGTTACTAAACCGCCTATAACCGCTGAGAACCCGTTGCTGATTGGTTCACCTGAAATTGCCTTGTTATATATTCTGTGCAATAAACCCATCTGAGGGGCTAACTGTACCTGGGAGTTCGGGTTGCTCTGGGAACCTACATCGGATTCTAAATCCTCAATGCAACCGGCAATAGTAGCAATCGCTCCCATGATAGCCAGTACAGCCATACTCATGGTCAAGTCTAATACCATTTATTTAATCCTCCTTTATATCCTGAAATCATCATTAAAAACTGATATGGATAGTTTTTAGCGACTATCCTATTAAACGTTATAAATGTTTCCTTTTCGATTTTCAAAATCAAAAGAATCATCCCATTTTTCTGGCAGCAAGCTCAATTGCCTCAAGAAGGCTGTCTCTTGGCATGATGATAGATACAGGTATTTCCAGCACCTTTTCAATAGTTGAGCTGACTATTGGCGCGCATACCACAGCTTTTGCACCATCCCTCTCAGCCTTTATCGCAGCTATGATGGCTTCTTCCATTGAGGTTGCGGAATATTCCCGGATCGTAACGAGACGGTCACCTACCTTGAGTTTCTTCTCGGTGATGATATCAAGAACGGGACGGGCTGCTATAACAGCGATAAACCCGGATTTCCCGGTCCCTTCGAGTTTTTCCTTTGCATCAAGTTTTCGTAAAACCGATACTATCTGCCTCAACATTCTTTCGAATTCCCTGATAAATGCCTCATTCGATTCCATTGCTGCCGTTATTATCTTATCGGCGATCATCGTTTATCACAACTGTATCATCATTAGGAGATAAGGGCGTGGCTGCGCCCCCGTTTTCCAGATAAATTGCCTGACGGATTTGAGATATTAAACCTCTGCATGCCGTTTTACTATCTATCATAATTAATGGTTTAATTTTGGGTCAATATTTAAGCCTTTCCGTTAAAGATATGGTCTTATCCTAAAAAGCATAATTTTTTCCTTAACAGGATAACGAAACCATCGCCATAATACTTTTGTCCATCGAACCTCCAGCAGCTATCATTTTTAATGCCCAATTGCACTTAAAAACAATTTTAGGATACAAATAAAATTGAACGATTTAAGTAAGGAATAATTCTGAAAGTTGTGGATTTTAAAAGCGCAATGTTTAAAATTTGTATCTCTATTATGAGTATATGATTGCAGAGTTGTTATCAGGTTATATCACGCAGATAATCTCATCGATCGGATATGTGGGCGTATTCATATTAATGACCCTTGAGAGTGCCGCCCTGCCTGTTCCTTCTGAAGTTGTTATGCCTTTTGCAGGATACCTGTCATACCAGGGCAAATTTGATTTAATTATTATAAGTATAGTCGGGGCTGCCGGTTGTATGACAGGTTCTATAATCTCCTATATGGTCGGATTGAAGGGCGGCAGACCTTTTTTGGCTAAGTATGGAAAATACTTTTTTATAAACCATGATCATATAGACCTTGCAGAGAGATGGTTCATAAAATACGGTGATAAAGCGGTTTTCTTCTCGCGCCTCCTGCCCGTAATGCGCACTTTCATATCTTTACCTGCAGGCATAGGAAAATATAGTCTTAAAAAACTTAGTTTATACAGTTTTATCGGATCACTGCCATGGTGCTTTGGACTTGCCTACATTGGATTCAAACTCGGTCCTTACTGGAAAGATATAATTCGATTTTTTGATGCACTGGATATTGTTGTTATCGCGGTACTGATCCTGAGTTTAATTTACTTCTGGAAGATCAAGAAATGAATCGTCACATCTCAATCCTTGTCAGAACCCCATGAAGCTTGTGAGACGGAAGGTCATAGAATTGGACGAATGCAGGCGTGAGTTTCTTGATATTTGAGTATATTTTCCAGACAACATTTTCTGTCACGATGTCTTCAAGACCGTAGAAGATCGTCTTTTCATTTACTCCTGAATCCTTCAATATCATCTCAACATCGATCACTTCCATGTATCCCATATATATCTCAAATATCCTCAATCCCTCCGCGAGGTTCCCCTTAAAAGAGCCGGAAACCCCATAGGGATTGTCCATTTTGATCAGGGAAACTATAATGTTGTCTTCATAAATTATGTTATTATAGAAGATCGTATTGGTAATATAAGGCGGGATCTTCCTTATATCCCTTGCAAAGAAAAGGGCAGTCCCCTGTATCTTATTCATACGATTATATAATAGTTTATAATTCTCAAGAAAATCGTCCAGGGTCATCGGTTTGAGTGCGGTTGAGAGCCTTTTCTGTCCCGATGTATATATGACAATTATGCTGAACGGAATAATTGCAAGAACGACCGACCAGTATCCGCCAAAAGGTATCTTGTGTATGCTCGATAGAAGGAAGACAATATTAACAATTGCCACAAGAAAAGAGATGATCGTTTTTAATTGGTTCTTTTTCAGGTAAAATATCCACGTCATCAGTATTCCCGTAAGGGTCATTGTTCCTGCTACCGCCAGACCATATGCCTCGGCAAGGGCTTCGGATCGCCTGAACAAGAACATGACAAATAAAACAGAAATAAGCAAAACCCAGTTTACTGTGTCTATGTATATCTGCGACATCATTTTCGTTGAGGTATAATCCACCTTGAGCATAGGCAGAACACGGGTAGTTATCCCCTGATATACAATGGAGAACATCCCGCTGATCATTGCCTGGGATGCTATTACTGTGGCAAGAATGCTTACTACAAGGAATGGCACATAAAGGATATGCGCCTGATGAAAGACCATCTCAAAAAGCAGATTTTTAGCCTCAGGATGCTGGATGACATAAGAGCCCTGCCCGAGATAGCTTAATAAAAGGGCAATAAATACCAGATACCATGCCCTGATGATGGGAAGTTTCCCGAGTTGTCCCATATCTGCATATAATGCCTCTCCGCCTGTGGCACAAAGAATCACCTGCGAAAGCAAAAAAAATCCGGTCAAACCATTCTCCAACAGGAATTTGAAGGCATAGTAAGGATTTATCGCACCCAACACAAGAGGAACGTTCAGGATGGAAATAAAACCGGATGCTGCGATCGACAGGAACCATATCGCCATTAAAGGTCCAAAAGCCCATGCAACTTTTTCAGTACCTTTTTTTTGAAGAGAAAACAATACGATGGCAATTATCGCCGCAATAATTACAAGTGTCCTCGTCCCGGTTGTTTCAAGCCCCGGGATCAGGGTCAATCCTTCAACAGCGCTCAGGATGCTTATGGCGGGAGTAATTACGCCGTCCCCGAAGAGCAAAGATATTCCAATATAAGATAGAAGGGTCACAAATGCTACTTTCCTGCCGGATTTCAGCATGGGAGCAAGTATTTCCTTGAGAACAATAGTGCCTCCTTCACCCTTCTGACCCAGGCTCATGGCGAGCCAGGCATACTCGATTGTTACAACCAGGATTAGTGTCCAGATTATGAGGGAAAGGATGCCCATTACATGAGATTCTGTTGGTTTTGTAAGTATGAAAATTACAGTAAGGGTATAGATGGGACTCGTCCCGATATCACCGAAAACAAGACCGAGAGATTTTATTATTCCTTTGAATGTTTCCCTATCATACTTCATTCTATATTTCTCCAGGTTCTGGATAAATTCAAATGGAATGGGGCCGCTGAGATTAGACCTCAGGTCTCATGCACCCCAAGCATGAAGGATGGACCAGGCTACCCTACGGC
>CABMHZ010000269.1 GCA_902386115.1 uncultured archaeon
CGGCACCCGCAGCAGGAGTTGCGGTCGCATTGAACAACATGTACGACCTCGGATTGTCCCGCGATGAGCTTGTGGGACTTGCGGCGCAGGGAGAAAAAGCCGCATCAGGCGTTCAACATGCTGATAATGTGGCGCCCGCCATCTGCGGCGGTTTCGTGATAGCCCATAATAACAAGGTTATATCCCTGATGCCGGAGAACATCGGCATAGTTGCGGTTCATCCTGACATCGTTGTGAGTACGAGAACTGCGCGCGCGATACTGCCTAAAAAGATGTGGCTCGGCGATGTTTCGTTTAATACCGGAAGCGCCGCGTCGATGGTAGTGGGAATGATGAAAAGCGATATAAAGCTCATAGGGGAGAGTATGGAGAACAGGGTAATTGAACAGGTGCGCGGAAGGCTCATCAGGGGATATTCACACGTCAGGAATAGCGCGCTTGAAGCGGGAGCATCAGGTGTGACCATCAGCGGTTCGGGTCCTACTATGCTTGCCGCATGCAGGATGGATGAAAGGGAGAAGATAGCACAGGCTATGAAGGAGGCTTTTAATGAAAGTAATGTCAGAAGCGAGGCATTCATTACAACTATTGGCAAAGGTGCACAAATCATTCAGTAAGTTGGTGTTACCTGCTCAAATCCACAACCTCATAGCTTAACCCCTGCGCTTCAAGCCTGTTAAGCAGAGACGGCACTTCCTCGTCCACTGAGACAACAAGCGAGGACAGACCATGAAATGCAGCTTCAACGACCGATTCTTTCGCCCCGAACAGGATATCGGGCTTGATGTTTATTTTCCTAAGGGCTATAAGTGCCTCAACGCCTACGGCTGCAATATAAGGCTTATCCTTCGAAAGTTTCTTAAGCATCTGTAGATCTACGCTCCTTGAGCCGCCACGTTCGGTCCTGGGCACTTTGCATATGGTGATACTGATCTCTGGCAGGCGTATCATCCCTTTCAAGTCTGTAACACCGATATCTTCTCCGATGTCAGCATCAGAAATTACAACTCCTGTGACATCACCGTCCCCTGAATTCGCATAAAGCAAGCCATTTTCCATCATGAGTGAAACGGTCTGCCCTTTCTTAAAATTTTCATTCGCGATGGCAGTTGCGACTGAAACGTGACTTACGATGTCTTCCATCACATACCGCGCGTACTTTTTAAGCTCAACAGCCCGCTCAAGAACCCATTCCACGCCTTTCTTGGTGACACGGTAGCGCACGCGCCCGTCGGAAAATAGCAGACCCTCGGAAACGAGTTCCTTAATATATTCAGAAACAGCCTGCGGGGTTATGCCTATCTTATCAGCGATCTCCTTTTGTCTCACGTCGGGCTGGTGTGAGGCGATTTCAACAAGGATCTGGAATTTTGTGCTTTCTTTCTTGCTCCGAAGGATCATTCGGTTTCCCCGGCAAGCTCTATCCTCTGCCCCTTCACTGCAAGGATTGACGACCGCCGCGCCACGCCGCGTATGAACATGATACTTTTATCCACCACCCGCTGGAGACCGTTCATGGACTGGTTGCCTTCGACCACTTCTTTCTCGATCATATCGACATAATTTTTTATCTCGCTGTCGCTCTTGAAAGTGATCATTATCAGGTCGCTTATATCCTCAACAGAACACTGGAAGTTTAGATGCACCCGTGAGTACGAGGAATGGAACTCTTTCTCAGGTTTCTTACCAGCTTCGGGCATTCTCCACTTGCTTTCTACCAGACCGCTTTTTTTCAGAAGTTCAAGGCTTTCCTGGACTTTTATTCCAACCTCAGCCTCTATCTCGAATTCGGTTTTCCAATCTTTCTGTAAACTATCAAAAACTTTTTTATGGCTGTCCGACCCGAATGCACGAAGCAGGGGGACTAAATCTGAAGGTTCATTGACAATACGCGTTCTTTTGCCCATGGAAGTTATCACTCACATTTAATAAATTGTAATTTCTAAATTCAGGACGTTTTCTTTGGTAGCTATTTATATGTCATTATGAGTGGATAAACGTTTTGAAGGAATTCAGATAAATATTCTTATACCTGTGCGGGAGCCCCGTTATCACGTCCCGGGCGATGCCGCAAGTGTAAGGCGTCATTTCTTGCCGCACAATATGAAATGAGCTATCAGAGCCTCAAGCTGGATGCGCTCGTTTGCGCCTTCTGCCATCCTGAAATCCACCTCTCCGATGCGGTCGATAAGGTCAACCTTCAGCATGTCGGGGATCTTCATATCAAGCATGGCGCGATAAACCTGTCCGACAACGTCCTCGCCTGAAAGCCCCTGTTCTATCAAAAGATAATCCAGTTTCGCTTTTGCTTTCATGAAATCACCGGAAAGTGCTTGTTTTATCAGATCCGTGATTTCCTCGGGCTTTGCAGTGGCGGTCGTCTTATAGATGGCGTCCATATTAACGTTCTTATCAAGCATCGCCGCAGCCTGGAGTGCATTTATGGCGCGCCTCATGTCTCCTGCCGCGACATAACGTATGGCTTCAAGACCGTCCTCGGCAAGGGTCACACCCTCCTCTTTTGCTATGAATTTCACCCTTTCCTCAACAGCCGCGCTGGATATGGGCTTGAACCTGTAAACCGCACAGCGCGATTGTATCGGCTCGATTATTTTTGAAGAATAATTGCATGAGAGAATAAATCGGCAGGAACTTGTGTATTTTTCCATAGTCCTGCGGAGCGCGGACTGCGCATCTGATGTGAGCGCATCAGCTTCGTCAAGGAAAATTATCTTGAACTCTGCTTCGCCCAACGGCGAAGTCCTGGCGAAGTTCTTTATTTTGTTCCGCACAACGTCGATCCCGCGCTCGTCGCTTGCATTAAGTTCCGTGAAGTTGTTCGTCCAGGAATCTCCAAAGAGCTCACGGGCGACGCATAGAGCTGCGGCGGTTTTCCCCACGCCGGGAGGTCCTGAGAAAAGAAGATGCGGGAGATTTCGCGACTGGACATAGGATTTCAGGCGCTTAATTACCTCTTCCTGCCCCACGATCGCTTCAAGTTTTTTCGGGCGGTATTTTTCTATCCAGATTTCCTCTTTAAGCATGTTAGTATTAATGATAGGCATGTATTATTTAAGTTTCCCTGAAATACTTCTGGCAGGTTAATCAACTTTGTCGAAACGGATCAGGAAAGGATGTTTACCTTAACCCGCATTTTTCGTTTTCTCCATCCGGACAAGCGAAGTCATGACCCCGAAAGCACTGACAATAGCAGATACAAGGAAAGCATAATGAAATCCGGCGAGGAACCCGGCTTCGTA
>CABMHZ010000270.1 GCA_902386115.1 uncultured archaeon
CTGATAGAAAATAAAGAGCAAATGCCTTCAAGCGTTGTTTTTTATGGTGTGGACATAAGGACAAGGGAGGAACTTATCCCGGTTTACGAAGACGCTTTTGACAAAGACGGCGAATTCGTACTGCGGATGGCAAGGGAACTGAACGATATCACTAACCTCCGGGAGTCACCAAAACAACTGTGGTACAGCAGCATGGCACAAAGACAGGCAGCGGTCTCATATGAAGAAACCGAAAAATTCTATACCGAACTAACGAACCGTATCAAGCGGCTGCTCAGGTTCAAGGTCAGGGAGCATTTTGTGAGGAATTTAAGTGAAAAAGCGCAGGAATTCCTGTCAGCATACGAGAAATTCCTTGAGTATAAAATAAGGGAAGAAGAGATCAAACACTCGAATATCCTTGAAGGTCTGGAAATCCTTTCAGCGCAATCTCAAGTCGGTAAAGTCGTGATATTCTGCGGACCAATGCATTATTACGCTCTTTTTAATTCCCTGAAAAATGATAAAAGATTATTTGAGATGGGGATAACGCTGGGAAATGCCGATATCACGAAATTGTTAAACGCAATGTTGCCTTTCACGCAGAAGAACAGGATAATGCAGAGCAATTATGATATCGCGCTTGATATCACCGGGCGCAGGAAGCCGCAGAGGTTTGAAGTTCCGGGCGCTGTTATTATACCTTCCTGAGCTGTTTTTATGAATGAAAATAGGTTATGAAAAGCCCCCATATTATAATCACCGCTGTTCCGAACAATATGAATTTTGTGAATGTCTGCTTTACCAATCCTGCCAGTTCCGGCGGACCCGACCATTTCACGATTAAGATCTTTGTCCCCGCGCTCATAATGCCTGCGAGCAATGCTGTGATGGCGGCAGTAACAGGGGAGACCTGACCGTTTACCGCAAGCGTAACAACCGAGGCGGTCACGACCGCGCTGCTGATAAAACCTCCAAGCGCTGTGGCGTAAACACCCGCAGCGCCTGCATATCTGTTTGCGAATGTCATAAATATGGATAAAGCTGCAAAACCGAAACCGAATTTGACGGCAGAGGATAGCGCAAATGGCGACTCCAGCTTGATGGTTTCAGTAACTGGCGTTCCATCCCTGGATTTTATTAAAGCGATCACTGCAAACAATGTGATCACGATTTGAGCCGGTACCATCAAAAGGAACACCCTTCCGCCCGGATCAACTATCAGGGCTATGAGCAGATTCCTTACCAGCATGGAGGTGTTGGACATAATGATGCCGGTAAAGCTTGATTCCACAAGTTCGCTCCGGTTTTTTGCCATCGCCGCGATCGCACCCGTAGTGGCTTCGCTGTTAACGACCCCGCCCAGCAGTCCTGACAGCGGCAATCCGTATCTCGTTCCGAATTTTTTCAATACGATAAAGCTAATGAAGCTGATGGTCGCTACCACGATCACTATCAAAAGCACCCATCTGGGATTTATGAGACCCATGACCTGTTCATCAGGAGTCACTGGATATAGTATGAATACCACTGCCAGGAAACGTACTGCGCTCTGTATCTCAATATCTGTGAGTTCTGTCGCGAACGAATGAAGCTGCCGCTTCTCTGCAAGAAGCAGGGTTATCACCACTGCCCCTGCAATGGCTATCAGGTACTGGTTATGGGTTATGAACACCCCGAGCAGGAACGTGCAGAACAGCGCTATAGGACCTGTTATGCCAGGCTGGTTCAGCGTGACGTTCTTGACATACACATATATGGCTGAGACGATCGCAAAAAACGCAAGCGATATGAGCAGTATCCGGGTATCGACAGTGATAGCAAGATACGCTGATACCATCCCTGTGATGCTGGCTATTGTGAACGTGCGGACGCCTGCTATCAGTTCTACACCTTCCATCCGCCTGTGCTCCCTTTCGATGCCAATGAGGATGCCAATGAGCGCGGCAAGCACCAGTTTCTGGAAGAAATCCAGGTTCATGGTCATGTCGCCAATGTAGGACGGTATCAGATTCATGTACAGATATTATAGATAATTTTTATAAATAGTTATTGTCATTTATAGATAACTTCATACGCATTTGAAAACTATTCTGCACAAATGATCAATAAAAGACCTGTACTGCTCCTGATACTGGATGGATACGGAATTAACAGGAATAAAGTCGGGAATGCCATAGCTGCGGCAAGAACTCCAAACCTCGACAGGCTTTTTTCAACATATCCGCATTGTGAACTTGAATCATCGGGAGAATCCGTGGGGCTGCCTGAAGGTCAGATGGGAAATTCCGAGGTCGGGCATCTCAACATTGGCGCGGGAAGGGTCGTGTACCAGGACCTTACGCGGATAAACAGATCTATACGCGAAGGCGAATTCAGGAAGAACGCAGTGCTTCTTGATGCGATGAAGTCAGTAAAAAGAAATGGTTCATCCCTTCATCTTTTAGGTCTTCTCTCTGACGGGGGAGTGCACAGCCATATAAGTCACCTCTATGCTCTTCTTGCGCTGGCAAAGGAATATGGATTGAAAAAAGTATATGTACACGCTTTCCTTGATGGAAGGGACGTTCCCCCGAAAAGCGCCCTCACATATATCGAAGAAGCTGAAAAAAAGATAAAAGCGCTGGTAGGGGAGTTCGCCACCGTAACCGGCAGGTATTATGCAATGGACAGGGATAAGCGGTGGGATAGGGTGGAAAAGGCGTACAATGCCATGACAAGAGGTGTGGGCGAAACGGCAGGGAGCGCTTCCGGCGCTGTGAAAAAGGCATACGAACGCGGCGAGACCGATGAATTCGTCACGCCTACAGTGATCTTAAGGAACGAAATGCCAGTA
>CABMHZ010000271.1 GCA_902386115.1 uncultured archaeon
CTTGAAGGGTATCGCGTTCTTCTTTGGAAAGTGTTACAATATATTTCTTCAAATCCATCCTCTCAGATATATGATGGATGGCATATAATATATAGTTTAAGACTTTACATTATTGACTGGACACTAGCTCCAATATTAAATTATAGGCATATTTTAATATAGATACAAGCAAATATCAGTAATCAAAAGCCTCTGAAGGAAAAATAATATATGAAGAGGGATTTATTGTATGGTTGAAAGAATATGAAGAAATTTGAGAAAAAATCGGATAATATTATAGCAGATAAATCTGAAGATTCTTCAAACTTTCCAGAGGGCTCTAAATATTTAAAGGCTGATTTTCATCTACATACAAAAGCAGACAAAGAGTTTAAGACTGATATATCTAATGACAAGGATTTTGTAGAAAAATATCTAAATGAACTGAAGAAGAAAGATATTAAAATTGGAGCAATAACCAATCATAATAGATTTGATAAAGATGAATTTGATGTTATCAAAGCTGCAGCTTTAGATGATGGTATATTTCTTCTACCTGGAGTTGAACTGTCAGTCAATGATGGAAAAGGGGGACTACATACACTCATAATATTTGCGCCTGAAAACGCTGAAAAGGAAGTAAATAATAGTTCAAAAATCGAAAAATTTTTGAGTTTAGCTTTCAAAACTAAATCACATTTTGATAGTAAAGGAGATCCTTCACGATGTGATTTGAATCTGGATAAAACCATTACAGAATTAAATGATTTGAAATGTAGTTATTTCATTATTCTTGCTCATGCAAATAACGATCGTGGTTTCTTCACAGAGCTCGAAGGCGGAAGGATAGAAGATTTTCTAAGAAGTGGATATTTCAGAAAACATATATTGGCATGCCAGGACGTGTCTGGCAGTTCAAGATCAACTTTCTTGAACAACTGGATAAAAGAAGTGGCAAAGGAAAGCGGAAAAAATGAAGTAAATTATATTCCGGCGTTTATTTCAGCGTCTGATCCAAAAAAAATCGAAGATATCGGTACCAAGTATTCTTATCTCAAAATAGGTGATTACAGTTTCGATGCCGTGCGTTTTTCACTAATGAATCATGAACTGCGTGTTAAAGATAAAGTTCCGCAGATTGATTATCCATGTATCAAAGCAGTTTGGATTGAAACTGGGAAATCAATGTCCAATTTTGATCTCCAATTAAACTGTAATATGAATAATTTGATAGGAATTCGTGGCTCTGGAAAATCAGCGTTTATTGAGGCTATAAGATATGCATTGGATCTTGATGCGAAAGAGGATGCTGAGTATAAGGAAGGTCTTCTTGGATATGCAATCGGATCGGGCGGTAAAATCATTGTTGAAGTCGTTACTAAAGACCAGGAATATAGAATTGAGAGAATAATGGGGGAACGGGGAAAAGTATATAAAAATGACGAATATGTTCCAAATCTAAACCCCTCATCAATGTTTCCTGTTGTCTACTATGGGCAAAAAGATATTCAAAAGGCGTCTATGGAGAGAGAACAACAAATTGAATTGATAGACCAATTTATAAAGGAAGAATTGCACAAGATAAATGAACAAATTTTGGAGAAAGAAACTAAACTTAAAGATTTTTTTAAAACATTATATAACCTGCGGGAAAAAATAAAGAAAAAAGGAGATTATGAAGCTAAAAAAGCATCCTTGGAGGATAAGATAGCGATTTTTGAAAAGAAGAAAATAGCTGATAAACTTCAAAAAGATGCAAACTTCAAAAAAGATGAACTAATAATCGAACGTGTAACTAAATTCACGGTAGATTCAAAAGAAAATTTATCCGACTTCACAGAAAAAATTGAAAATGGCTTTTCAGCTATAATTCCAATATCTTCAAAAGAGAATCCGGAATTATTTCAAGAACTTGAATATCGTATTTTGAAATTAAAAGCAATTTGGCTTGGGCAAATGAAAGAGATTGAAAAAAGTGGGAATATTTCATTTGAAGAATTTGAAAAATTAAAATTAAAATTTTTTAAGGCAAGACAAGAAGTACAAGAAGAGATTGCCGAAATTAAACGGGGGATAGACGTAACCGAAGTTTCTCCTGATGATTATGGAAAATTTATAAAGGAACTTGAAAATGTAAAAGTGATTATTTCAGAGATTGAAAAATACAATCGTACAATATCACAACTCGAAGAACAGAAAAAAAGTCTATATTCTGAACTACAAGAATTATGGCACAAACAGTGGTCTGAACGGATTCAGAAAAAAAATGAGATTAATGCATCACAAACAGTAGTACAAATCGAGATCGAATACAAAGGAAACAAAAAAAGTTATGCAGAGTTCATGAAAAATTTTTTTAAAGGAACTGGAGTTCGCGCGAATAAACTTGAAAAAATAGCCGAAACCTTTTCTGATAACATAGAATTATCTAATTCTCTGGAAAATAAAGATAATTTCAATAATATTGGTTTTACTGATAGCGAATGGTATAAATTCAAAGAGAGGTTTCAGGAACATGAGGAAGTTTTATGCTTATTCCGTGTTCCGGATTTAATCGATATCAAATATAATGAAAGACCTATTCAAAAACTTTCATTGGGGCAGAGGGCTTCTTCCTTGCTGCTATTGCTTCTTACTCAAGAAAATACACCTGTGATCATGGATCAGCCAGAAGACGATCTTGATAATCAGACGATATACGAAGGACTTATTAAAAGAATTATTGAGTTAAAATCTAAACGCCAGATAGTGTTTGCAACACACAATCCAAATATCCCTGTTCTGGGAGACTGTGAACAGGTTGTTATTTTTAAAAGTGATGATGAAAAAATAAAAACAGAACATGGAAGTATAGATAGGGAAAACATCCAGAAAAAAATAGTAGAGATCATGGAAGGCGGAAAAGATGCTTTCAAAAAGCGTCAGGAGATTTACAATCAATGGATACTTTGGAACTCATAGAGTTAATTGAAAAAGGGGAAGACTCAAAGACCCAGTTTAAAGAGCGATTTGATAGTATAGATTCCTTAGCAGCCGAGATTTGTGCCTTCAGTAATTCAAATGGGGGCAACATTTTAGTAGGAGTGTCAGATGACGGTGGAATCATCGGATTATTAATAGAGGATGTAAAGAAACTAAATCAATGGGCATCTAATGCATGTTCTCAAAAGATTGATCCCCAGGTGAGTGTAACTACTCAAACCATAAAATACATGGATAAAATTGTTATGGTGATCAATGTTCCAATGGGAACAAATAAGCCTTATATGGCAAATGGAAAAGATATCTGGGTGAAGGTTGGATCAGATAAAAGAAGAGCAAAACGAGAAGAAATCCAGAGATTGCTTCAAACTTCAGGACACCTTTATGCCGATGAAATGCCTGTAGATGATACAAATTTAAGTGATCTTGATTTTGATTTAATCAAATCCTTTTATGAACAAAGGACGGGAGAAAAATTCGAAGATCTTGGCATACCTATTGAAAAAGTTATGTCAAACCTAAAATTGATGATTAATGGAAAATTAACTCTTGTTGGTCTTTTGGTGTTTGGTAAAAAGCCACAGGAAAAGAAACCACAATTTGTAATAAAAGCAGTTTCATTTTATGGTGATTCGCCGGCAGGAAATGAATATCGGGATAGCAGGGACATTGGCGGGAATATCCCTAAAATGTTTGATGCTGGTAGATCGTTCCTGATAAATAATTTGAGAAAATTGCAGAAAGACCAGCACTTTGACACTGCAGGTATTCTTGAGATTCCTATAATGGCATTGGAGGAGGCTCTTATCAATGCGATAGTTCATCGTAATTATTTTCTGTCCAGCAATATACGGATTTTTATTTTTAATAATCGGGTTGAAATTATAAGTCCAGGGACACTACCTGACACTGTCAGTATTGAGTCAATGAAGATGGGCATACATATAGAACGAAATCCAATTTTAGTTTCACTACTCAAAGACGTTGAAGGAATACCTTATAGGGGAATCGGCACAGGTGTGCAGAGAATTATCAGTGAATGCAAGAAAGCAGGGACTAAAGTGGATTTTATCAACGAAACAGAAGCTGAGCAGTTTAGAGTCATTTTTCATAGAAACATTGAAAAATAAAAAAAACTGGTAGCATCATTCTCACATGAACTTAATTCCCTTCGGCATCTCCCCTACCTTCTCCCTGAACGCATCCGACCAGTCCTTCTCGTCAAATCCTTTCTGGGCAAAGAACGTGCTCGCCCACCTCTCAAGACCAATGCCTGAACAGCCGCTCCATACGTCTTTCCCGGACTGCGATTTCACGTTGAAGCCCTTCGGGTACTTGTCACCGTTTATGCTCAGGTTCTGGAACTCAAGCCATTCCCCGTCCTTCCCGCGGTAGGGCAGCGGAGCCTCGAAATCGATCGTCCCGACATCTTTTTTCTCCGCAAGCCCGGTGAGACCTTCCTGCGCCATGAACCAGGGTGTCACCCATGCCATCCTCCATTCCAGTTCGAGGATGTCATTGAATATGTGCTTATAGCATTCCTGCATCTCCTTCGAGTGGGCTGCGACCTGTTCGGGTGTCCCGATGAATACAAGCTCGATCCTGTGGAATTCGTCCACCCTTTCCATGCCGTGTATCCCGCCGCTCTCGTACCTGTGCGACGTGCCTGAGCGGTCGAATACTTTTATCGGGAATGATTCCTCAGAAATGGTCTTACCCTGCAAGAAAGGCCAGAATGAGGGGCACTGGGCATAACACAGAGCTCCAAGCGGTTTATCTAATTTCTCGGAAATAAGGTCAACAGGCACTTCAAGCGTGACTTTGTAATTGTCAATAACTTCCTCCCAGAAAGCAGGGTCTCTGGTCTTCGGGGCGCATACGTAGTAAATCTCAGGATAAACGCCTTTTGCGTGCCCCGAATGCTTCAACACATCCCAGGGATCAAGTTTGGGGAATATCATCTCGGTATAGCCCAGTGGCTTGATGACTTCTTCCATGACTATCTTCTCGAACGTCCTGAATATGCGCGCCATCTGCGGGCCATGTATCCACTGACCGCGCCCCACTGACCGCTTTATCCATCCGCGCTTTTCAGCCTCCACTGTCGGGTCGCTCTTGAACGTCATTTCCCTTTTCGGGCTTTCCCATAGCGGGCTCCAGTGCTCAGCCTTGCCGCCGAAGCTCTGCGCTGCGATCTTGTCCTCAATGAGAGAGATTATCCTGTCAGGGACTTTGTTTTCAAGTTCAGCTTCACCGACTTCAAGGGAGAGATTTATCATGCCATTCTCGAACTCAAGCGACTTCACATGCGGGATCTTTTTGGATTTTAAATCTTCTCTGGCTGGCATCGAAACAATGAATTCCTCGATTTCAGCGCCCCTTACTCCGATCCTGTAAGTTTTGCCAAGCACGCCTGCAAGCGGTTTTCTCAGGCGTATGAAGGCATCATGCGCCCGCAGGTACCTGTCAGATTCGATATCGAACGATACGCTGCTCCCTGTTACGTCCCAGTTGAGAATCTTTGCGCCCTTTCCTGCCGGGACGCCCTTTTGCAGGATGGTAGTTTTTGCTTCTTCTACGAACTTCTCGATTTCCGCGCGCGCGAAACTTGCGTCTGCGCTTGTTTTGAAAGCGCCTTTGAGGTGAAAGTAAGGTTCTGTCATAGCTTTTCCCTGATTTTTATTTGAGAAATATGTCAAAATTTTTATTTTAAATTTACCGGACTTACTTATGATTACTTATTATTTATTCTTTCTTTTTTTCGCACCGGAATTGAGATTGTCGGATTACCCCTTAAATTCATTCGTCACTTCAAGAATTCAGGATTTTTCAAAAAAAAGTTGATTTTTTTCACCAAAAAATCCCTATTTGTTCCATGATTTTCCTCTATATTC
>CABMHZ010000272.1 GCA_902386115.1 uncultured archaeon
ATATGTTTCCATGGTTTGGATTTACGCATAAAGAGAACCTGTCAACATTAGAAACGATTTTTAATAAAACCATGTCATTTCAAAAGGATGCCTCTTTAATCGTTTTCGATAATAAATATAGTTTTCTTCCGCGCTTGTACCCTGCCAACACCCCGGTTTTTATCAATGGGTCTGGGAATGAAATGTTCAAAGTTGTCACTTCAGATAACTTTACACTGATCAATAAAGTGCTGTTCCTTTCAAGTCAGATTAATGAAACCCAGCAGGATTTTTCAGAAAAATATAAAGTTCAAAGCAATTCAAGTCCGGCAATTACGTTCCAAAAAATTAACCCGACAAAATATGAAGTCAAAATAGAAAATGCCACCTCGCCATTTTTCCTTGTTTTCTCCGAGAGCTATCATCCCAGATGGACGGTTTATCTTGAGAACGAGCCTTTAATGTTCAATGATGTGATCGCAGAGTATAAAGACATAAATGTGAAAGAAGTAAGACATAGCAGCGACTTTGTTATCGGAGATGTTTCATATCTCCTTAAAAAACCGGCGATCAGCCAGGATAGACATTTCCAGGTTAATGGGTATGCAAATGGCTGGTACATAGAAAAACCCGGTACCTACTACATTACTTTGTATTACTGGCCGCAACTTTTATTCTATGCCGGATTTATAGTTTCATGGTCAGCACTTTTTGTTTGCGCCGGCTATCTTGTTCTTAGCCGGGTAATAAGAAAAGATGCATAATTTAACCACTATTTATAAGCAGGATATCAATATCGGCTGCAATGGTAAGTTTTACCGTGGCATTGGTTCCCGTACGGACTTTAAACCGGTTCAAACCCTTCTTGAGTTTTAATTTCGACTCATCTGAGGTATCCATTTTAGCATCGAACATCAGGGAGTGCTGACTGTCCGGAGACCATAGCTGGGCTTCCCCCGGAGAGCCTTCAAATGCAAACATTATATAGACCATACTGCTTTTGGGGCGTATGATGTTGTAGCTTTCCCTCTCGTATATCCCGTCATTAAAAGCGGCGCCTGTGATTGGATCCCTGTACACCGCCCAGTTCCCGGTGCCATCGCTTTTTATTTCATAGACCCGCACGAACTTTTTGTTGTCCGTGGAATAATACAAGGATACACTGTTCCTCTTTTCTATATCATTGAATACCCTTGGGTTACTCCGTATGGAAAGCCTCTCTATCTGGTAGGGGGATTTTAGCTCATACACTACATAGCCGGAAGTACCGTTTAGCCCAACCCACCCGATGTTATCCTTCAGGTAAATATTTTCTTCCCTGTATATTTCGTTCTTGTAGCTCTTGTTCAGGAAAAGGGGCTCGAAGAGTATCCTGCTGTTCTCGTTATATGTTATTGAGACTTCCATTCCTGGCAGGATATCAATGGGTAGCGTGAAGTTCCGTATTTCGCCCAGAATGGTCAGGTTACTTGCCGCCCCTTTTATTTTTATAAAATTCACATACCCATCCGATGCTGACTGGATTATAAAATCGGATTTATCCTGCACATCAATTGTAATGTGGTTATTTCGTGGAGTTGACCTGTTGACCTCATAGAGCTGAAGTGCTGGTATGCTGTTTGGGAAAAATATCGTCCTGACAGGTTGAAGGTCGGGATGCAGTTCCTTGAATTCACTCCATTCCACCTGCTGCCATAGGTTCCAGCCGGGGATTTCGTTGTATCTGCTGCCCACTGAGAAAAGGTAATAAATTTTCTCTTTTTCAGAGAGAACTTGTGTCTCCCATGAATAAAGCTTATTTACAGCGTTATCTCTACCCCCAAGCTTCTTATAAAGCAGGTCGTCCCACCAGTAAAGCACAGAGTATGGCTTGCCGTAAGTATAGAAGTAAAAAGCATCGTATGGCGTTAACAGTCTGTCTCCGAGAACGACTTCGATTTTTTCAGGCTCACTGTTTTTATTAATGTAGCTCGCAGCTTCAGACATTCCATAGAACCTGTTAATATTTCCACCCATCGTACCATAAAAGTAGTTAAACATCTCATCCTGTATATAATAGGCATTTAATGCTATTCCCAGCACAATAGAAAAAGAGATCCACTTTTTAAGCCACTTG
Organism: uncultured archaeon; assembly: GCA_902386115.1. Taxonomy (GTDB): domain Archaea; phylum Halobacteriota; class Methanosarcinia; order Methanosarcinales; family Methanoperedenaceae; genus Methanoperedens. The sequence continues at coordinate 2,096 of CABMHZ010000272.1, forward strand.
TTATTATTTTGTAGGCTTAACCAATTTATAATATATATAATCCCGTTAGCGGCTATGATAGCAATAACAGGAGTAGTAAAAAATAATGTTCTGGGAGAAGAATTTGAAAAGAAGGTAAAAATCAGTAAACTTAATCCAATCCAACCGATAAACAATATATCGGCAAAATTTTTCCTTTTGACCATACATACTAATCCAATGAAAAATGGGACCGACACAAAAGGAGAAATGATCGGATGCCTGATGATTTTTAATTGGATATGTGCGCCATTCAACGAATCCGCTGCCGGCTCCTGAAGAAAAACGTTTGTAAATAATCGTGATGCAATTTTCAGTTTTGATTCCATGGTGTCGGGAGGAATATAGCCGCCCAGATAAGAATTAATTCGTGTCTCATACATCGAACTGAAGACCATCCGTGAATCAAGGTTAGAGTACAGCGAATATAAGTCAATCAGAGTAACAAAAAAAACTACAAAAATAGTGCCTGCCAATAAATAATTTTTAGAGCTGAACCTGAAAATGCGTGGATCCCTGAAAGATCGCACAAAATTCACAAATATATATAATATCAGAACCGGCAGAATTATAAACCCGGTAGGGTATCCGTTGAAGAATAGTATAGCTATCGATATTCCCGATAATAGCAGATAATTTTTTTTTTTATCCCTGTGCGCCTTAAGGAAAAAAAATACCGTGAGCACAAAGAAAAACGTTTGAAGTGTATAAAAACCTGAGCCTGACCTGGAAATAAGGGCAAATAGCAACATGCTCAAAAGGACAATGCCTGAAAGGAATCCAACTTCTTTTGAATAAAATTCCCTGCCAGTAAAATACACGGCTATTATAGTAAGAAACCCAAAAAATGTAGATAAAAAAAGTGTCCAGAAAGCGGAATTACCGATAATTTTTTGTGCTGCTGCAAGTACAATCGTCCACAGGGGAGTTGCCATGCCAGTAATGTAAAAAGCATCTACTGAAAAACTGGTTTTTCCTCCCGGGCTATTTATGGCATCCTGTAATATTTCCAGAACAGGTCTGCCGGATGCATGTGCATCATTTATCCACATTGCAGAGTTTGACCAGCTAACCGCGTCATCCCCCATCTCGTCCGGAAGCTTATGGAAAAGAAAGTAAGAAGAAATGATGAGTAATAATACGAGCATCAGCAGTTCTTTTCTTTTTTCTGATATGTCTTCATATTGCATAAAGATATATTTACAGGAAAAAAAAAGTTTTTCTCTCTTCATTCTTTGCTCACATCAATAAAATCAACCCAGAGACCTTCACCTCTCTCGAAAAATACACGGTATTGCATATCCTTTTTCCCATCAGTATTGAATTTCAGATTAAAATTCTGGTACTCCGAAGTTTTTGAAAAGTCGTTTCCTTTTATTTCTTTCTCCTCCAGTACATGGGAACCCTCCACCACTTCAATTCTGGCAACATTTTCTTTTATGGTATTATTAAGCACAGCCATTCTGAAACTTGCGTTATAAATACCGGCGGCATACAGTGGAATACCCGGACCATATACAATATAACCTGCCGGGTGGATACTAGCATTGGCTCTTCTTACCATGCCGCTACTTGGATTGCCTTCCAGAACGCCGGTTGAGGAAGGCAAGAATGCGGCTTCAAGCAACTTAGGCATAATGTTCGCATTTTCCATTGCTATTGTAACTTCCCCTTGTACTGCCAGATGTGTTCGGATTGTATTCAATCCTTTTTTCACTTCAGGCTTCTCCATCGAAGAAGTATCCACCCTTGCATCAAACATAAGCCAGTGGTTTCCCTCTCTTTTCGACCAGAGCTGTGCCTCCCCGGGATAGCCCTCGAAATGGAATTTAATGTAAACAATATTGCTTTCAGGATAAATTACTTGGTATGTTTCCCTGTCATAGATGCCATTGTCCCATGTATTTCCAGTCACTTGGTCATGATAATTTATCCAATTGTTATTTCCGTTGCTTCTCACTTCATACAATCTCTTATATTCTTTGTTATCGCTGGAATAATATGCAGAGATCGCATTCAACCTTTTTATGTCATTGAAAACACGCGGATTTGTGCGGATATCGAGCCTTTCTATCCTGAATGGTGACTCTATCTTATAGACCAGGTCGGCTGATGTGCTATTCATCTCAAGGAAGCTTCTGTCCCCTGCCGTAGTGTAGGTAAGATTCTTCTGATAAAAGATATCTTTTTCAAAATCATTTGATTCGAAGATGGGCTCAAATAGGATCCGGCTGTTTTTATCAAATGAAATCGAGACTTCCATACCGGGGGGAACGTCCATAGGCAGGGTAAAACTGCTATTTCCAACAGATATGGAATAATTTTTTCCTCCTCCACGTATCTTTATGAAGCTGATGTTGTCGTCCGAAGAAGAATAAAACTCAGAATCAGGTTTACTTCTTAAAGTCAGGTAATTATTTCTCGGGGTGGAACGGTTAACCACATAAACGACAGATGCCGGGATTCCGTTAGAAAAATATGTTCTTTTAACAGGCGAAAGACCTGGATGGAGTTCTTCAAATTCACCCCATGGTGCCTGATTATACAAGTTCCAGCCAGGGATTTTGTTATAACGCGCCCCGGATGCGAATACATAGATAATCTCGCTATTGTTTTTGAGGACTTTCTTCTCCCATTCATTCAATCCGGGAGCAATCGTACCGGACGCTCCTCTGCCTCCGAGCTTTCCAAACAGAACGTCATCCCACCAGTAAAGAACCTTATACGGTTTTCCTGAGGTATAGAGGAATATGCCATCGTATGGAACCGCCATCACATCGCCCATTACGATAATCGTATCATTCGCGTTGGAATTCTCTCCGATATATTTCCCCACCTCATTGGTCCCTACATAACGATCTATGTTAGCGTCCATTCCATAGTATTCGTGGAAGACTTCTCCGTATGTCATATATACCGTAAAAAGAAGTCCAGCCGTGAAAAGAAGCGGAAGAACTCTCCTGACTTTTTCTTCGTTACGATATGTGCTTTCGATTTTTTTTTCCAGAATCTGGAAGGAAGATACAAGTCCCACTGCTGCTGTAAGGTAGATCACTGGAGCAGCTATCATCAACGCTCTCGGTACGAAACCTGAAGGGAAGGTGAAGGAGAATTTTGTCACACCGAGCCAGACAAGGCACAGTTTGTCAGCCATTAAACGGCGCCAGAGCATAGCAAGAATGCCTGCGAAGAAAAATATAGTGGCAAAAGGTGCGACCATCGGTCTTCCTGCCAACTGCTGCTGGTCATGTACTCCTTGCAGGGAGTCCCACGGATCCATTTCAAGAAAAATAACTATCCAGGACCTTTTCTCGGTTGCAATCTTCCACTCTGTGGTCTGTGGAAGCCATGTGAGCCCGAAATAGCCAGTTCCTTTCTGGGATATAATAGCATCAAAGCTGTTGAGTCTAAGTTGACCGACTGTCCTTGGTCCACTTATCTCGTTATATGTATCTGATGGAGGAATATTGGCATACATGGACCACGCAACCGTCAATGCCACAAATAAGAAGACAGCAATCAAGACCATGAGAAGATAATCCCGCAATCCCAAAAGGGCACTTTCCTCGCCGCCGTCAATAGATTCTTTCCATATCCTCCTTACCTTGGTGAAATTTCGCAATACTGAGCGAAACTTGAAATTCCAGAGGAGGAAAAACCCAAGGATTGGAACGATTAAAAAGCTGAGGGGATAGCCATTGAAGAAGCTTAATCCAAGGGTAAGCCCGCAATACCAGAGATATTTCCTGTCTTTTGTTTTATGGGCGGTATAGAACAGATAAGCCGCCAGGACAGCCATGAGGGGCGCAATAGCCAGAAAGCCTGAGGCAGTCCTCGTCTGGATTACGAAAAAAAGAGAAGATCCCAGAAGCAAGGCAGACAGGAAACCGACCGTCCTTCCGTACAAGGTCTTTCCTGCATAGAAGGTCACAATAACAGTTAGAAATCCTACAAGAGAAGCCAGGAAAAGCTGCCAGAAACTCGTGACTCCGAATAATTTCTGTGCAATGGCAAGAAGCGCAGTCCAGAAAGGAGTGCCTATCCCCATGAACTTGAATGCTGCCGGGCTTAACATTCGCCCTCCCGATTCTGCGCTCTGGGAAGCTTCCTTAAACACATCATAAGCCGACATTCCAGTATCATGCGCCCGGTTTATGAGCATTGCTGAGATACCGTCGGTGATGGCATCATCCCCCATGTCTGGCGGTATGTTGTTGAAGAAAAATACACCCGCTATGAGAAGAACGATTCCAAGCAGTAATGCTTCATTTTTATCGATTTCCATAAGTCACCTTCTCGCCACGATACTTAAAAATGCAAATAAATTCCTGAAGAGCACTTTGAACTGCCCGGATATTATGGCATCCATCGCGTACCTGCCAATTTTCTTTGGTCTCAGGTAGAACCGAAGCTCAGCCTCCCTCTGAAGAGCAATTATATCTTTTTTCGAGAGGTTTTCAGTTTCGAATACAGGATCTCCATACCAGTTATACCTACTCCAATCGAATGTCTTGATATAGCCTTTCCCTTTAAATTCGTCAAATATGGAGATGCCGGGGAAAGGAATGAGGATCGAGAAAAAGGCATAGGTCGGGTTGAGTTCTATGGCAAAATCAATGGTCTTCTTTACCGTTGCTTTCGTCTCCGTTGGGTTTCCGATCATGAAAAATGCTTTTGTCTGGAGACCGCTGCTGCGTATGACAGCAAAAGCTTCCCTCACCTGGTCTAATTTGATCTTCTTGTTGATTTCATTCAGGACGTTCTGGTCTCCGCTTTCTACGCCTACCTGCAGTTCCACGCACCCTGCACGCTTGAGCAGAGCAAGAAATTCCGGTTCAATGGCATCTACCCGGCTGAAACATGCCCATTTGATTTCCAGTCCCGTATTTATAATCCCATGACAGATTGCCTCAGCCCTTTTCCGATTTGCGGTGAAGGTATCATCAATGAAGAAAATAAATGATACCGCGTATTTTAACGTGATTTCATGTAGTTCCGCGAGTATATTATCTACGCTGCGATAGCGTGCTTTGCTTCCCCACATCTTCCTGACGCCGCAGAACCGGCAATTGAAAGGGCATCCGCGTGTCATCAGGATGGTAGAATAACCTTTTGTTGTTGATTTGTGCATATACTGATGGGTATATTTTTCCATAGGGAGCAGGTCCCTGGCAGGAAATGGAATGGAATCAATGTCCTCGATGTAAGGACGTGGCTCATTGAGTACCTGCCTGCCTTCTTCCATGTAGGCGATTCCCTTGATGTTTCTTTTATCCGAACAGCCATCCATCCACTTCAATATATCTACCATTGTTTCCTCACCTTCTCCGATGACAATTATATCAACCTCTGGAGTCATGTCAAAAGGAAGGGCTGTAGCATGGGGACCCCCGGCGACTGTAAGACACTCAGGAAACAAGGTTTTAATTTCTTTAAAAAGGTCCTTGACAAATATTGACGTTAAAGTTACAGCAGAGGCTCCGACAATGTCCGGTTTCTCTTTTTGGATTTCATCGAGGATTTTCTCCTTTGTAAGTTCCATTACTGCTCCGTCTATTATCCTGATATTTGCCTCGCCCGGATAATATTTCCTGATATAGGAGGCTATGTAAGCAAGACCCAGCGGAGGTTCCGTATAAACCGCCTGGCTCTGGAACTTTCCTGGTATGTGGAAAAATGGCGGGTTAATAAGAAAAATTTTTTTTGGCATTATCATTCTGGTCTCCCCCTCAACCCAAGAAGGATTTCAGGGTATCAATAGTCTTATCCTCAATCAGCTTTGCCAGGAATGGATCTTCTATGAGAATCTGCCCCTGGGCTTTGAGGTTGATCACCTGCGCTATTATCTCTGCCTTCTCTCCCGCAGAGATAGCATTATCCGCTAAAGAACTTTCGATCAAAGGTCTGAGTTTGTGGACTGCAATGTCGCTAAGCCTTATTTCAGCCGCGGCAGATGATTCTTTGGTGACAATGAGTGTGTCGTTGTCGAATGAGATTTTCCTGCGATTCCTGTTTTCCTCTTTATCGAATACAACAATTTCCACTGATGAACCTGTGAATGTGGACCTGACAGTTGCTACCTGCTCAGATGAAAGCTTTTTACCATTGAAGCTGTCAATTTTATTGAAAAACCAGACCACATCATCTGGATAAACCCGATCATCCTGAGGGGGAGGACTAAAGAAATAATAGAATATGAAGAGAATCAACACCACACCCAATCCGATATAAATGCCACGCATCAGTTTCTTATCCATGCAACGTTGATTTCCTCAAGAGTATTTAAATTAATATGTTTCGTAGAATTATTCTTCAAATCAAATCGATAATTGATTACCATGAATTCATTTTCAAAGCTCCCTGCAATACGATGCAAATGCTCTCAGGGGGTGCCATATTATGCTCTGGTACGCTTCGCAAGGCGTCCAGCAGTTAACGCATTTATTTTCCTTTATTGACGATTTTGCGAGTTCTGCCTCCTTTGATTTCCAGATGCTCATTATATCGTAACCACAATCCCTGACGTTTCCTAATCTCTCACCCCACATAAAACATGGAGTAACATCTCCGTATGCATTCACAGCAAGAGATGCTTTGAGGGCGACACATGGAATCACCTGCCTTGATTTGTTATTTAAATATGCCGGAATACTTTGTAAATATATTTTCTCAATTAATTCATTCGGATGCGAAAAAGATAAATGATCATTTAAAATCTCAATTACTTCAGCTGTATGCGATATGTGATACCGGGGTGATATCTCGAAATCTTCCTGATTATCATACAAATATGCATTATGGGCTACTGTAATGGTGGTACTATTACCATCCATCCCCAATAAAAAGTGCTTTATATGATCTATATTCCACCTGGATAATGTGGTTTCCAGACCAACATGAAATTTCCGGTTGCCTGCTGTCAATTTCTTTATTTCTTTGTAAGTGTCCCATGCCTTCTGAAATGAGCCGTTTACACCGCGGATATTATCATGGATTTCAGGAGGTCCGTCTAGGCTTAACGTAATAAAAATGTTGGGCAGGTTATATCCCATCATTTCATCAACCACCGAAAGTATCCTTTCTTTAAGTAGTCCGTTAGACGGGATACTTAATATCTGCAATGATGGGATATTTTCTGACGCAGATTTTATAATTTGTGGTAAGTCGGGCCTCAGGAATGGGTCTCCACCTGTTAAACTTAGCCAGGTCATTGTGGATGGAAGCTTCTTAAATAAAGTATCTATTTCCGATAACACAAGTTCATCTTTTTTCAGTTCATGATTATCACGGTATTTCTTCCAGATATTGCATGTCCGGCATCTTGATGTGCACTGGAATGTGACTGCTAAATTTAACTTATAAGGTATATTCTTGATCCTGCTCAAGAATAAATTCCTGATTATGCTTAACTTACCTTCCATACCGAACACATCACTACCGCGTGCAATCTTTATTTTGTGAAAAAATCATTTAAAACCATTTTATTAAATATCCCATCTTTTATTTGCTTTTTTAATGATCTTTCAATACCTACGCCTACCACACGCAGATTTTTTACTAAATTATTTTTTATGAGATATAGTTTTATCGGTGAATCCTGTTTTATTTTAATTAATTTTGATATTGTCTAATTATAGGGATATAAAATAAAATTCTCGATATTTTTCAACCATAAATATTCGAAATCTCCATTGTGAAAAAGTTTTATCAGACTCATCAGCTTATTCCTCTCCAGATTGAGTTCA
>CABMHZ010000273.1 GCA_902386115.1 uncultured archaeon
ATTTACAAGTTGAATATTGGCGGTAGATGGATTCTTTCTGAAATCCCAAAAAAATCCAGGAAAATCATAGAGAAATTGGATATTGAATTACATATTACTTAAATCAAGCGGAGTTAAGGATTAACATATAAGTTTTTTGATATTATGGAATCAGGAATCTCATTTTATTTTATAAAAAATGTGACATTAAAATACAATGCTATTGCGATTGCCAGTAATCGCATTTACTCCCCCTCAATCTCTTCTATCCCCGAAATTATCTCTTCCAGTTCCTGTTTCCTTCTCTTGTTCGATGACTCCACCTTTCCATCAGCCTGGATAACAGAAACAATGATATCGAACCTTTCCGCCGCCCCAAGATCCGCAGATGACATTATTTCAGTCGGCTCTTCCGATGGCGGTATCCAGGGATTTGCAAGCACCTCAATCTCCTGGAGCGTGGGTGTATATGAGTGGATGACCTCAATCTTCCCTTCTTTCGTATGCTTATAAGCGCGGTAAAGCGACCTGTTCTGCCTGAAACCTACATATATCTCAAGCAGCGTGACGCCGATGAGTGAATTTGAATCTTTCCCCACAACAAGGTCGCTTATTATCGTTTCTTTATTATCATCATGAAGCACGAGAAATCCGCTCTCCCTGTTCTCATTGGCGGAGATTTCCATCATTTCCACAATGCAGTAAGGCACTGTCATATCTTTTGTCGGGATCACCCTGTCAAAATCCTTTATCGTCCTTGAGATCTGGTCTTCGTCATAATCCACGACCCCATCGCGATTAACTATATCCGTGATCTTTGCTCCCTGGATACCCCAGAGATTTGATTCTATCCCGTACTTTCTCTCTTTTTCAATAAGAGTAGATAACCGCTCTTTTGCATCAAGATGGCGCAAGAGCCGCCTTTTTACAAGCTCTTCATCGCTTGAAACAAGTTCAATGGCTTCCGGGACCACCTTGAGTTTTTTTGTCAGGAGGGATATCTGCCTGATAAGTTCAGGCTCGCCCAGTTCCATGACATCGAAGATACTCTCTACAAGCTGTTTAACCTGGTCGTAAAGTGAGATCTCTACATAAACGGGTTCATTATCATCATCAAATATCGGAAGTTTTCGTTTCTCGTAGAGTTCATTTTTCATCTTCTCGACGAGATCCTTCCTGATAAGAACAACAGGCTGGGCTGAGCGCGCCCTGCCTTCAAAATAAGCACCCACGTTTTCAGACAAAAGCTGTATCGCAAGCGTGGTTTTTCCCACACCCTGCGGTCCTATCAATATTAATATGGGATGCTCTTCGAGTTCTTTTGAAAGTATCCTGACGCTTTCGTCTTTTGTATGGGCAGAAGTATCAAGGAATTCCATCAAAAACCCTCAAAAAAATAAAAAAAGTAAGTGGGGTCAGCCCACTTAATCCATACCGTCCATTCCGCCCATGCCACCCATTCCGCCCGGAGGCATTCCTCCCGGCATTCCACCCGGCGCGCCGCCGGATTTGCTGGACAGCACATCATCGATGCGCAGGATCATGGTTGCTGCTTCTGTAGCTGAATCGATCGCCTGTGTCTTAACTCTCAGCGGTTCGATAACGCCTTCTCTCATCATGTCCACGACTTTGCCCGAGAACACGTTAAGACCCGCTGTCTTTTTGCCCTTCTCATGCTCGTTTCTCATTTCTGCGATCATGTTGATCGGGTCAAGACCCGCATTCTCTGCAAGTGACCTGGGGATGACTTCAAGCGCTTCTGCGAACTTTGTGACTGCAAGCTGTTCCCTGCCTGACAGGGTGGCTGCATACTCGCGAAGGCGCAGTGAAAGCTCGATCTCGGGTGAGCCGCCGCCTGCTACCATCTTTTCATCTTCGATAGCAACTCCGACTACACGGAGAGCATCATGCAGCGCGCGTTCTGCTTCATCCACAACGTGCTCTGTTCCGCCGTGAAGGATAATTGAGACGGACTTGGGATTGTTGCATTCCAGGACAAAGGTCATTTCTTCGTCGCCGATCTTCTTTTCTTCAACAAGACCTGCCTTGCCAAGATCAGATGCTCCGATCTCCTTGAGGCTTGTGAGGATCTTTGCGCCTGTTGCGCGTGAGAGTTTCTCCATATCGCTCTTCTTTACGCGCCTTGCTGCATATATTCCGGCTTTTGCGAGATAATGCTGCGCGATATCGTCAATTCCTTTCTGCACGAACACGACATTTGCACCGCTCTTAATGACCTTGGTGACCATGTCATGAAGCATCTGCTCTTCCTGGTCAAGGAATGACTGTAGCTGGTCGGGTGATTTGATCTGGATCTCAGCATCAACTTCCGTCTTCTTGATCTCAAGCGCTTCGTTGAGAAGCAAAATCTTTGCTCCGGTGATCTTCTTTGGCATGTTGGTATGCACTCTTTCTTTATCAATGACCATGCCTTTGATAAGTTCTGAGGCTTCAATGCTTCTGCCCACTTTCTTCTCGACTTTGATATCATCCACATCGACTGTGCGCTTTCCGTTCTCGGTATTAACGACTGAAAGCACTGCATCGACTGTCAGGGTCGTAAACACATCCCTGTGTGCTTCTGCTCCCTTTCCGGTTATTGCGGTCCCTGCGATGCTCAGCAGCAAGTCCCTATCCTCAAAGCTGATCTCGACCGCAAGGGTCTGGAGTATTTCCTTGGCTCTTGCAGCCGCAAGCCTGTAGCCGTTCGCGATCACAGTTGGGTGAACGTTCTGCTCGAGGAGTTCTTCTGCGTTCTTTAAGAATTCTCCTGCAAGCACTGCTGCCGTGGTAGTGCCGTCCCCGACCTCATCGTCCTGGGTCTTTGCGACTTCTACTATCATCTTGGCTGCGGGGTGCTCGATATCCATCTCCTTCAGGATGGTTGCTCCGTCATTCGTAATCACAATGTCGCCAAGTGAATCCACGAGCATTTTATCCATGCCCTTTGGTCCGAGGGTTGTTCTAACTGCCGCGGCTACTGCCTTGGCTGCCATGATATTGTTGTTCTGCGCTTCTCTTCCTTTGGTTCTCTGACTGCCTTCTCTTAGAATAAAGATTGGCTGTCCGCCTAATTGTCCTGCCATAAATAACCTCCGTTAAAATTTTATTTTGATTTCAATAATAAGTACAAATAACGCTTGTACTGGGTCTTCCCAATGTTTGTGGTTCTATATAAGTTTTACCTGTAATAGGAAATTTATAAATATCGGCTTATCCTTATTGATTTATATGTATTATTTTAGGCTCGAGAGGGGGATACCTGACAACCTGAAGATATCGGTCGCACTCTTGTTCCTGATAATAGTGATCGGCACTTCTGGCTTTCATTTAATTGAAAATGTTGATCTTATCAGTTCACTCTACTGGACGGTCGCAACAGTTACGACTATTGGTTATGGGGATATAGTACCGCACACAACAGGGGGCAGGATTTTCAGCATAATCATCATGATATCAGGGGTATCAGTAGCTATATACACATTTACTGCCGCAATGGCATTTTCGATGGAAGGTGAATTGAAAACCATTCTGGGGATGAGTAAAATGCAGGAAAAAATAGACAGGTTAAAAGGACATGTTATAGTATGCGGTTACGGGAAAGTGGGTAAAAACATCGTTTCCAACCTTATCAAAGAAGAAATCCCTTTTGTAGTGATAGAGAAAGAAACTGCTGCAATTGATATTCTTGCAAGGAATAATATTCTCCATATCGTTGGCGATGCCACATACCAGGAAACACTTGAAATGGCGGGAATATCAAGGGGAAAGGTATTGATATCATGTTTATCCAATGATGCTGATAACCTGTATGTGATAATCGAAGCCAAGGAAATGAACCCTGATATCCGCCTCATCCTGAGAGCAAGCAGACCCGAGAGCGTAAAAAGGTTCATGAAACTGGGCGCGGATAAGGTCATTTTGCCCGAGGAAGCAGGCGCAAACCAGATGGCGAGTGCGGCAAAGGAATACCTGTAGCTGATATATTTTATTTTATATTAAATATTTAATTTAAACAGTTTCATCTCTTTATTTGCATAAACAATATCGTATCCTTCCATTGTTTGATTATTCCATAACTTATAATAATTTGTTTCAGATGCAGCCGGCGTCATTGCTTCAATATTTCCCGTTTGATTGAAATTAAAGAATACTTCTTTACCATCCCCTGTACAATATTCAATGACCGAAGAAATTAAGCCGTCGAATTGCCCGACCAAAAGATATACTTCCGAATTATTGTGTTTACTTTTATAGTTCCTGGCTATTTTCAAACCTTCTGAAGGTTTGGTTCCCATAATGATTCTTGAAACATTGATAACATCTGGGTCTTCTATATACATCTGGTCAATAACAGTTCGTCTTTGTGCGCGATATGCAATATCTTTGCCATAATCCCACCAATTAATGATCAGTGCATCAGGCGCAGTATTATTTTTGATATAACTGTATCCTCTCATCATATCAGCATTCCCTATTCCCGGATAATCATTGGGTAAGCTGGAGAATTTTATAGTATCAATTGACGGCCCGGCAGCAGATTGAAATAATATAATCGCTGCAACAACTGATAACACTTGAACTGCAAATCTTTTCCTGGAGCTTAAATTAGCAGTCTTATCAATTAGTGCAATAAACCCTATTCCAATACCTAAATATCCGAATATTGAAAAGATATCCATAAAATGAAATCTTGTCAATCCCAATATCATTGAAACTCCGACAGCGGATATCAAAAGCAGCCCAAAACCATTATTTTTTAAATATAAAAGAAACATACCGGAAACTAAAATTATAATTCCCAATATCAGATAGGGTCCAAAAAACATCTCTAAAACCTGGAACTGAGGGGGTTGAAGATCTGCAGTGAACATATATACGATCGGCCCCGATGTATATCCGATTATTTGCATTGCTCTTGTAATTTCTTCCAGGTTCCTCACAGGATAAAGTATACTTGAAAGAAATGTTCCTAAAATTAACGTAATTATGATAAATCCCCAAAAATAGGAAAGGGGATATATTGTCTTTTTAGTTGCAAAATAATGCAGAGTGATAAGCAAACCATAGAGAATGAGGATTACATGAATAACAAAATAGCCGCCCCATGTAAAACCAGTAAGTCCGATTGAAATAGCGGGCAATAATATCCAGAAAACGTAAATAATTTTATCTTTCGTTTTTGCAGGCAATGTCTCATGTAAAATATCCATTGCTCTGACTACGAGTGCTATTGTTGATATAATCAAGAATAATGAGAACGCATTATGAAAGGTATAACCTTTAAGTGTCCTCATCAATAAAAAAAGGGAAACTGATGCAAATACCCCGCTTACTAATCCGGCTTTCCAGTCATAAAATCTTCTGCCCAGCCAGAAGATGACTATAATTGTTGATGCCCCAAGAAACGGGGGTATCAATCCTTCTGACAATGTCATACTTGACATGCCAAAATTAATGGGAATCATATCAAATAATCTGCCAGCGAATGCCAGAAGGTATGCCATGCCAGGTTGATATAAAGGAGCAGAACTAAAAGGGTCAGGAACTGCCGGATGACCATAGGAATAAATGTATTCTGCTTGTCTTGACATGTATGCATCATTGGCGATATTTGTATCCCATTTTCCTCCGTATAATCGAATAATAAATGAAAAAACAAATAGAGCTATTGCTATTGATATATCTCGAAATTTAGGTTGCCTGAAATAATTTAAGATTGACGCCATATACGATACCATATGGACTGCCTCCCATCGAGTTGACAGTTAGTTAAGGGTGTAATTAAACTTAACGTCTTCTCATCTTATACCAATATCGTAGTTAAGATGATGACCCATGATAATTTCGTAACTCGAAAAATAGAGGAACAGAAATACGGAGGAAAAGCTATCAAGAATAAAACAGTCACAAACTAAAACAATTTATGACTGTTAATTACAAAAACCTTATTATTTATAAATTTGTTAAACAAAATAACATTTATGTCGTGATTATACCTAGAATAATCAATCTGACTTCTAAGGCATGTTTGCACAACAAAAAAACTTAAGATTACTTTCACATCGCTTATCGAAGATTTAAATAATATAATTGCATTTATCGTGATTATGAGAGAAACTGGGAAATCTCGTGATTTTGAAGAAATTGCTGTTGCATTCGCCTTGTTAGCTGGGATATCAGGTCTTTTATTGAAAATGATTGACTATTTTAATAATAATGTATTCTTAATCTCAGATAACTTCCAACCATTGATTTATACTTTCGTCTGGATATTATTAGTTGAACTTTTATTCATCCTATCATATTTAATATTGAAAGGATACCTAATCTCCGCAAAAAGCGAAAAACAGGGATTAAAAAATCTTACTGAATACTTATTTAAAATTAGCTTCGAATTATTTATTCTTTGGTTCATTTCTATAATATCGTTCCTTTTCTTTTATCAATACATTTTCAAATATATAGGTACTAAATCATATTATGTTGTTGTATTTATGATATACGTCCTCCTGAGCTTTCTTATTATAATTATAATTCATATATACATGATGGATTATAAGAAAAAGGATTTTATCGAATTGTCTAAAATGGATAAAAAATCCTTCTTAAAAAGCTATTATATATCACTTATTATTGGTTTTATTTTTTTTGTCTTATTAATGCCAATACCTTCATATCTTTTAGGCGGCTCTTTCTCTATCGAACTATTCCCGCAACCGAATACCGACAATAATCTTCTAACAGTTATTATAAAAGAAACGGGTTTTAGCTACAATGTAGGTTTTATAACTTTATCCAAACTGAACGCCGATAATAACAGTCTTGAACCAATTGATAATATTACTATCCCACTTCAAAATAAATCATTCCATGAACTAATGTTTGGAGGTCGGCACAGAAGGGATTTTTATTTAAACATAAACACCTCTAATTTATCGTCTGGTAATTATATGATAAGTGCTGAAGTTACCGATGACCCCTCAAGAACATATATATTTGGAGTAATTATAAAATATGGTGATAAATTATTTTATATCCCGCCAAAAAGCCCCAATTACTCTTTTAATTCAACGTAGAATAGTTTTAACCAATATAACGAATATCAATTTTTCTAAATATCGCATTTTCCAAAGGTTGTTACCTTCGGAGCGGTTATAACGTTGTTCTAATAGGATATACGGGGCATTTCTCAGGGCTTATGTCAATATGATAAGGTTTTTGTATGAGTATGGTATATTGGGCGGTGCTACAGCTACATCCAATATAGAAAAACATGCACAGATTAATGTTAAATTCTGTGTTATTGTTATCTATAATGTGTATGTAGCCTCTCGCGCCAAGGTGGCGGAATGGCTACGCAATCGCCTGCAGAGCGATTCTAATCCGGTTCGACTCCGGACCTTGGCTTATTTTTCAAAACGATTTTTCCTTGAAAGTTATTTAACAGAAGTCTTTTTTGAATCTGCGCGATCTTCTCTTCGAATTTCAGGTTAACTATCTCGTTCAGGTGCAGCCCCATCTCTTCAGTCGTGAACCCCAGCGCGAGCCCTAAAAGCTGGCTAAAGTGCAGCACAGGTATCTCGTAATTCTTTCCATTTCTTTTAAGCTTCATCTGACCTGCATCATATTGAAGGTGGCAAAACGGGCAGGCGTCGACAATGCAATCAACTCCCGCTTTTATCATCCTGTCAAGCTTATATTCTGTCATCTTGAAGGAAGTCTCAAGCATCGCAGACCTCACGCCTCCGCCTGCGCCGCAGCAGCTCGTCTTCCCCTCGTAAGGAACGCTCGTTGCGCCTGTAGCTTCCACGAGTTCATCAAAGAAAACAGGACATTCGGCGCTTCCCAGCTTTCTTTCCCGTGTGGGTTTCAAGAGATGGCATCCATAGTGTACGGCAGCCCTTATATCCAGAGGCTTTTCAACGGCATCGCCAAGTTTCTGCACGCCGATATCGGTGTGGAGGAACTCGATTATGTGCCTGACTTCGATAGTGCCATTATATTCCTTACCTATTTTTTGGAGGTGTGTATTGACTTCGCTCCTTAATCCTTCGTCGTTTTTCAGTATATTGTTGGAATCCATAAGCGAACTGAAGCATCCGTTGCATATTGTCAGAATGTCGGTATCCTTTTCTTCTGCCAGCGCAAGGTTCCTTGACGCAAGCGTGAGCCAGGTTATCTTATCGAATGAGCGGTATATCCCCGGCGCAGGGCAGCATGCAGCTTCTTTCAGGTAGCTCCATTTTACACCGAGCCTGTCAAGCACAAGCCCTGTGGCTTTTTCGATCCCAGGATAGCGGTTGGGGATAAGGCATCCTGTGAACAGGGATAATTCCTTCATCTTTTTATCAGCTCGCCAAATCCGGTTGATCGAAGAAGTACATTTACGTCCTTGAGAGCTTTTTTCCAGGCTGCCTTATCTGTCCTGAGCCCGAGCGTCTTTCTGATCTCCAGGTGTTTATCATCAAGCGGAATGGACTGCCCTGTTTTGATAAGAAAATTGCATACTTTCCTGTGGGCTGGCAGTATCTTTCCTTTTTTCACTGCTTCGCTCCTGAGGGTGAGCACTGCATCAGTTATCTTAATGCCGCGCGGGCATCTCTCCTGGCAGTTGTAGCAGGTGGTGCACATCCATAATTCCGGCTGGTCTGAGACGTCTTTCGTGGCTGAGTCTCTCACAATCTTCCTGATGTTGAGGCTCGTGTATTTTCCTGAGGGGCAGCTTGCATGGCATGTGCCGCACTGGAAACAGGTGAGTATTTCGGGATTTTTCATTGTATGATTTATGGGTAAACTTATATTTAAGTGTATAACTGATCATCCTATAAATATGATTTTAACCTTGTACGCTAATAAAACCCTGTGAATTTCAGGACAAAGACCTATCTTCGTAAAAGGTTCGGGGATTATTACCAGGCATCAGAATTCCCGCTGCCTCATGATTTTAAAAGGCGCGAATGGGGTTTTATCTTCTTCGATGAACTTCCCGAAGTGGTGATGCGTCGCCACAAGGCTTTTTCATCAGAAAGTGAGGCGCTTGAATACCTGAGGGGAATGGTTCCGGCGCATGTGTATCATTCAGCGGCGTATTACCAGTTCCCCGGCGCAGGCACCATGAAGGAGAAAAACTGGCAGGGAGCAGACCTCATATTCGACCTTGATGCAGACCACCTGCCTCAGAAGGCAAGGTCGTATGCAGAGATGCTTGCAAATGTGAAATTCGAGACCGGAAAGCTGCTTGATTTCCTGCTTGAGGATTTCGGGTTCGGGGAGGAGAATATCCGGGTGGCGTTCTCAGGCGGGCGCGGGTACCACATACACGTGCATGATCCAAGGGTGCTGGAGCTTGGGAGTGCAGAGAGGAGAGAGATAGTGGATTATTTGAGCGGGACGGGATTAACTATTGATTTCTTGTTCATTCCAGCGAAACATACGGTTCATGATATGGGAAAATTCAAGAAACCTGAATTAGAATCATCAAGAAAGATCAGTTCTTTTGATGATGCTCCTGGAGGATACGGGTGGGGTAAACGCATCAGCAGTTATATAATTCATTTTTTGAATGATATTTCTATGAAAGAGGAAGCAGATTCCGCTAAGGAAATATTGGATATGGTCAGGAACCATAATTTGAGCAATGTCAATACCGAAAATATCCCTCCTGAAATTGAAATAAAAATAGTAACGATAAAAAATGAAAACCGTAAGATGAGTTCCCAAAAAATTTCAAATGAACTTGGCATTTCCGCAGGTTTAGTGCGTGATGTCCTGATAAAAAATGATCTATGGGACTTTAGGGCTGAAGCAACTGCAAAACTTAATAACCTGAAAGAGATCGCAAGAAACCCGGAAGCAATGGATATGATAAGACTTAAAGGCATAATCGGGGATTCTTATATTTTTGACGCTATTGTCCAGAAGGCAATAAAAGATAATAGTATTAATCTGGGCAGCGCCCATACAGACGAACCCGTCACAGCCGACATCAGGCGTCTCATCCGCATGCCGTCATCCCTGCACGGCGGCTCCGGGATGCGGGTAGTCCCGCTCACGCTTGCTGAATTCGAAAAATTCGAGCCACTTCGCGATGCCATTGTGTTCAGCGAAAAGGAGATAAAGGTCGAAGTTATCCCGCCGCTTAAACCCCAGAATTCAATGGTCGAGATGAAAGGAAAAAGTATTAAAGTCGAGGAAGGCATCAATACGATGCCTGAATACGCAGGAATATACCTCATGTGCAGGGGAGCAGCCGAATATGCCTGATAGCTCAGATATAAAACTGAATGATATTTTAAGGAACGAACGAAAAACAAGGTCAAAACTTGTACCGCTTGAGAGTGACTTTTACGAAAAAGTAGCTGAGCAGATACGGGAACTGGAGGAAGGAAAAAGAAGTATTGAGGACACATACAGCACAAAATATGCAATTCTGGAAGATGACCTCAAGAACGCCCGAAAAGCGATCGATAACATCGTAGAGCGGAGGACAGCCAAGATAATCAACCTTGCCTCCTTCCATTCATCCTCAAAACCGAAAGAGCAGAGAGAGATCGACTCGATGACACAGGGCGAGCGTGAGTTCTATAATAAACTCCTTGAATTGATGACAGGATACAGAAGCGAACTTATGGACGGGATATTGAGCAAAAAAGAAAAGCAGGCAGTTCCATTACAGCCACAGGTAACACGGGAAACCGAACATACAGATACAAGTCAGGAAGGCAAAAAGGATATAAGTAAAGAGTACATTGTGGTGCGTCTGCTAAAAGATATCCCGACATTTGTTGGAGCCGACGGACGCAACTACACGCTGGCAAAAGAAGACGTAGCTGTTTTATCGGCTGTGAATGCTAAAGCATTAATAAACCGCAATGTGGCTATTCAAATATCGGTAAAAAAGTGATCATAATGAAAATACCCAAGAAATTCAATACATACTGTCCTTACTGCAAAGCACATACACCGCATGTTGTGGAAAGGGTAAAAAAGGGAACGGCATCGACGTTAACGAGAATAACAAGGCAAAAATACAGGCATACGGGTATCGGCAACTCGCGCAAATTCTCAAAAGTGCCCGGCGGCGACAAACCCACAAAAAGAATAAACCTCAGGTACAGATGTTCAACATGCAAGAAAGCACATATCAGGAAATGCTTCAGGGCAGGAAAATTTGAGCTTGTGGAGAGCTGAACATGGAACCGAAGAGCAGATTTTTAAAAGTAAAATGCAATGACTGCGAAAACGAGCAGGTCATTTTCGGATGCGCAAGCAAACCCGTCACCTGCCTTGTATGCGGCAGAACCCTTGCCGAACCCACTGGCGGCAAAGCGTTCGTAAAAACACAGATAATTGAGGTTCTTGAGTAATGGAGAGAAGCGGGTGGCCTGAACAGGACGAACTCGTCATATGCTCGGTTAAAAAGGTCACTGATTTCGGGGCATTCGTAGAACTGGATGAATACGGGCAAAAAGAAGGTTTAATACACATATCAGAGGTAGCCTCAGGCTGGGTAAAATACATAAGAGACCATGTAAGGGAAGGTCAGAAGATAGTCTGTAAAGTTCTTTACGTTGATGAGAGCAAACACCATATAGACCTTTCGCTCAAAGATGTTAACGAGCACCAGCGCCGTGAAAAGATCCAGCTGTGGAAGAACGAGCAGAAAGCCGAGAAATGGATTCAGTACGTCGCCTCCACTACAAAAACAAGTCCCGAAGATTTGAAAATACTGATAAGCAAGTTTTATGATAAGTTCGGAAGTGTTTATTCGATCTTTGAAAAATCGAGGACAAGCGGAATCTCCGTTCTTACGAGTATCGGCGTTGATAAACATTTCGCCGAAATGGTCAAAAAAGTTGCTGAAGAGAACCTGAAAAAACCCCAGGTCGAGATCGCAGGATACGTTGACCTTACCTGTCCGCTGCCGGACGGGATCGAACATATAAAAAAAGCACTGAACGCTGCCGGAAAAGTAAAAGGGGACGAGATCAGTATCGCGGTCACATACGTGGGAGCGCCCAGGTACAGGCTGCAGGTTATAGCTCCTGATTATAAGAAAGCGGAAAACATCCTTAAAAAATCCGCACAGGAAGCCATTCAAATTATTGAAATGGTAAATGGGACCGGTGAGTTCCACAGACATACTGACGAAAAAGCCTGATAAATTGGAAAACCCGGAAATATTTATGGTCTCCAAAATAAAAAGATGTTCTTGCGGTAGGTACACTCTTAGGGAAATCTGTCCTGTGTGCGGAAGTGCGACAAAATACTCCCAGCCAGCGCGTTTTTCTCTTGAGGATAGGTACGGAAAATACAGGCGGATTGCCAGGAAGAATAAATTATGATCAAGACAACTATTATAAGGTCTAAGAAACCCCGGTTAAAAGACCCCATACTTGTAGAAGGACTGCCCGGGGTCGGACATATAGGTAAACTTGTGGCAGAGCATATGGTCGCTGAGCTTGGCGCCAAAAAAATAATGGAGATTTTTTCACCTCATTTTCCTCCCCAGGTCATAGTCGAGGACGATGGCACAGTCAGGCTCGTAAGCAATGAATTATATGCATATAAAACAAAAGGCAAACACGACCTGTTAATACTGGTAGGAGACCACCAGAGCACATCGAACGAAGGTCATTATGAACTGTGCGGCGTGTTCCTGGATATCGTCGAGGAGTTCAAAGTAAAGAGGGTATATGCGCTGGGCGGATACGGTGTTGGGCAGCTTGTAGAAACAGATACCGTTCTTGGTGCTGCAAACAGCATAGAACTTGTACGAGAACTCAAGGAATTCGGCGTGGAATTCAGGGCTAACGAGCCCGGAGGCGGCATTGTCGGGGCGTCCGGGCTGATGCTCGGTCTTGGAGCGCTTCGTGGTATAGAGGCTGCATGCCTAATGGGCGTGACGTCAGGTTATCTTGTTGACCCGAAGAGTGCCCAGGCTGTACTGAAAGTGCTGTGCAAGATACTTGAGATAGATGAGGATATGGCGGCGCTGGAAGCGAGGGCGGCTGAGATGGAGAAGATAGTGGCGAAACTGCGGGAAATGGAGGAAGGCAAGACCCCTGTGTCTTCTGATGAAGACCTGAGATATATCGGGTGAACTTTGAAGTGCGTTCTCTGCGACAGTGACTCTGTAATTCCCCTTGGATTTTTAAAACCTTCAAAGCGCGTATTCCTGAGATGCTCGAGGTGCGATCTTATTTTCGTACCTGAAACTCAACATCTTGCGCCGCAGGGTGAAGTAGCTCGTTACAGGCTTCATAAGAACACGCTTTCCAATGAGGGATATGTGGGGATGTTCCTTGAAAAGATAGCCATGCTGCATCAATATTGCACGGGCATTAAGTCTGTTCTGGACTACGGCTGCGGACCAGAGCCTGTGCTTGCTGAACTCTTAAAAAGGGAGGGTTTTTCCTGCGATGTCTATGACCCCAATTTTTTTCCAGCGTTTCCGGATGATTTTTACGACCTTGTAATATCTACCGAAGTATTTGAACATTTAAGGGACATAAGAGCAGAGTTGAACCGGATCGGCAAACTTCTCAAACCCGGCGGTTATCTTGCGGTCATGACATCGCTGCATGATGAGGTGAGTGATTTTGAGAACTGGTGGTACAAAAGCGACCCGACGCATATCTGCTTTTTTGGTGGGCGCACGTTTGAGTGGATGGCGAAGGAATTTGGGTTCGAGATCACATATACTGATAAAAATAATTTTGTGATATTACAGCAAAAAAATTGTAAGTTTAATATCAATTCCGGTCTTACTTCACGAACTTATCAAGCTTGAAGGAATAGAAGAATATCGGTTCTCCTTGAGGCACATCATTCCACAGGTTCTTGTCCACGCATCCTGCCCCAAGTTCCTTTGTCAGACCGTCATAGGTGACAGCCGCTATCTTATCGATGTTGATCGCCATATTCTCCAATCTGTCGCTGTCGGTATTCCTTACCCTGTAAACGCCTTTGTTATAGAATTTAGAAGATATGAGCGTGCTCTTGCCGTGTTCGAGAGCCTCTTTTATCTTATACTCATCAAGGTCAAGAATATTGCCCAGCCTCTCGATTTCCAGTTTAAATGTCATTGTTGTGGAGTTCAACCCGGATCCCTCTCAAATATGTATCTGCGTATATTTAACGATTATTTATCGCGAAGACTTATTTCTATCTCCATTAACTCATAGGCAAGTGTCACGTTCTCAAATATGCTTATTGCATCCGTGAGCAGAGGCTGTGCAGTTTCGGAATATCTTGAACTGATATGTGTGAGCACCAGCTGCCTGACATTCGCCTTTTTTGCAAGAAGGGCTGCTTCTGAAGAGGTAGAATGTTTTGTCTCAAGCGCCCAGTCCTTCAGTTCGTCGGCGAACGTCCCGTCGTGGATCAGCAGGTCTGCGCCTTCGCTTTCCCGTTCAATGGACTCGCACGGGCGCGTGTCCCCGCTGTACACGACTTTCCTGCCAGGGCGGTATTCTCCCATCACCTGCGACGGCTTTATCCTGCGTCCGTTCACTATGATGGTTTCGCCTTTTTGCAGCTTTGAGAACATATGACCCACGGGGACTCCAAGCTCCATAGCTCTTTCACGGTTAAACCTGCCAGCGCGGCTTTTTTCTTCAAGAATATATCCAAGGCTCGGAATGCCGTGATCTGTTGCGACTGCCTTGATCGAATATTCGCCTCTGTCGATCACGTCCCCATCCCCTATTTCATGGGCGTTGACATCGAATCCGGGATTATAGTAGCCCAGTTGTGTCATGTGATTTACCATCTGTTCTGTCCTTTCGGGACCGTAAATGTCCAGGGATTCAGTCCTCCCGTTGAAGGATATGGTCTGTATGAGTCCCGGGATGCCCAGGAAATGGTCTGCATGGAAATGAGTGATGAATATGGATGATATCTTCATTCCTGTTTTTGCGCGCATCATCTGCTGCTGAGTCCCCTCGCCACAGTCAAAGAGCATCATATCCCCCTCCCTGTTGACGAATATGGCTGAAGGATTGCGGTTTATCGTGGGCAGTGTGCCGCCTGTTCCGAGGAAGGTTATGCGAAGCATGAGATGCTTAATTGCGTTGGGGATTTAAATAGGTCACTTAATGTTAATGTCCAGCGAAATCCCGGAGTTCATATATGAACCTGAAACTCAATTCACCGCAAAGGGCGCAAAGAACGCAAAGCGTAGCAGCAAAATCTTTGCGACCTTTGCGTTCTTTGCTGTGAGAAATTCAATTTTGCCCCAACAGGTCAGCGGGGCACTAACAATATTTCACCCTTTTGAATTATTCATCATTTACAGGATACAATAGTATACTATTTACTATTTTTGAAAAAAAAAAATAAAAAAGTCCCGCCTCCCAGACTCGAACCGGGGACTTCGCGGTGCCTGCGCGTTAATGTGTGCATTTGCACATGACCATACTACAGCCGCGCACTCTAGCCACTGAGTTAAGGCGGGGTGTCCTGTGAATATGCACTATCATACTTAATCCTTTTCTTTCGCAAGGGGAGAAGGGGATAACAAGCAGTTCGGAGATAACATCATAATGTGGTTCCATGCATCATCGGTCAGGGGTATTATTGTTATAGAACACGGATTTCGCGGATTACGCGGATGTGCGCGGATTCTTCTCTCTCTCGTGAATAGGTTATCATGGCTAATTCGTCCCTTTGGGACATATCCCTTTCGGGGACGCTGTGATAAAAATCCTAAGATGGTGATACCGCAATGTTGAAAAGCTAAATTATTATTGATTTCCTGTCCCAATATTTCAAAATCATGAACGTGCGGGAACAGTTATTAAATTCAATATTTGAATGATTAACTAATTAAAATTATCTTAGCAGTTCCACTAACTCCTTATGTTCTTCATCTTTTATAATTGATTTATATTTCGCGAAGAGAGGTCTTAGTACTCTTTTTGCAACATATGCTTTTTGAATTATATAATTTTTTTTAGTTGAATTAACTAATTGATAAATTTGTTCAGGCGTTAAGTCAGGAATATCCTCTAATAATCTGGCTCTATCATTTGCCTGATCAAAGCTTTTACTGTTCATAAAGGCATGAATAATCAAGTTATTCATATCTTTTCCAAATTTGGATCTTTTCCTTATAACTTTGACAATTTCTTTAGCTGTTTCTATCGGGTATTCATTTTTTCGTAAACTCTGAATCTTTCCAATAAAACCATAAGGTGGAAAATCTACTTGGATTGGAATAATGAACTTATCGGCGCTAACTGCCATACCTGTTTCTTGGTCAGTCCATTCGGAGTCTTTGAAGTTGTCAGTAAGTAAAGGAATAAATATATCACAATTATGCAAATTTTCTTTAATTTCTTCTCGCCATTCAACACACGGTTCAAGGTCTTCGTGAGCCAAAAAAACTTCAAATCCCATAGATTCTAACAAATTTTTAAGCGTACCTACAATCGCTTTATCATTTGTGGAGTAGCTAAAAAATACCTTCAATGATTTGATACCTGTAAATATTTCCATTTCAGGACACTTCCAACGAACATTTAATGAAGTCTAATGCCATTTTGATTTCAGTCTATTTAAACTGATGCACCAACCCTATCATCGTTAGTCACATACCTCCACATTGAAAGGCATCACGGCGCCTCACTGATTTGTTTCACCCTGCTATCCAATTGTTTTTATTCTGGCTATCTAATCCATGAATTGAAGTGAAAGCTATGAACCTTCGAATTAATTCCCGTCATCTTCTACTTTTTATTGAACGGTTAGTTGGAGGAAGGATATACCATAAACATTGAACATTGTAGAAAACTCATCAGGATAACCTGTGAGGGAAATGAATTAAGAAATCTCATACCCATTGGTCAAACCAGATCAACGGAATTTGGAGGATAATATGGGGCAGGACTGTAATCAGTGTTCGATTTGAACTAAACCTTTAATAATTTATTATGACTCTGGGCGCTTTTATCTGCGGTTTATTTATCCTTCCCCAGCGCGCTTGGCTCCTCTCCGCCGTGCCAGCTTTTCCTGGGTCGCATCTTCACAAGATGCGCTGCCTCGGATGTATCATCGATAATGAGCGCCACACCTTTATCTGTCCCCATCTTTTTCAGGTGGTCGCTGATCCCCTCGCGCATATATGTCGGATGTATCGCCTCAAGTGCGCTTATATCATCCTGGGCTGTCAGGCGGTGGCATATTATAATATCGCTCTGCGACATCACGTCCGAATGAAGCGCTGCGGGTCTCTGGGTCGCAAAGACCACGGAAAGACCGGGCTGCCGCCCCTGTCGCAGCCACTCATTGACCAGTACGCCCGTTGCGGGCGTTTCATTCTCGCGCGGCAGGAACATATGCGCCTCGTCGATGAACATCCAGACCATCGGTATCCCCTTTTCAACAGCAGCGTCCCCCATTTCCATCCGTTCGTATGCCCTTCTTGATCTTATGCGTTCATTATAGATATTTTTCCCCAGTATCCTGACAATGACAGCCCTGATGTTCTGGTTCTCAAGCGAACTCAGGTCAAGTATTATCACCCTGCCTCCCTGCATCATTTCTGCAACGCTGAACTCCTTTTCATCAAAAATACCCCATGAGCCGGCTGCGCGGAAATAGTTCCGGGCTGCGTTCATGATTGTAGCATCAACATACTCATTCCTGCCTGCGGCGTCTGTTATATCAGAAAGCGAAAAGTCGCATTTTTTTTCATTCAGCTCATCGATGGTCTTGATAAGAAGAACGCCGAGGGGGCTTACTGGCGCTACACCGAACAAAGAGCACCAGTCATATCCTGAAAGCCCGGAGGCTGATATGGAAAATGGTTTAACCTTAATATGCTGGTCATCATACTGCTTTACGCTTCCTGCTGGAACGAACACATCAACATCAAATCCCTGCGAGGGAAGTCCCCATCTTGACAGGAGCTTTGCTTCCTTTTCATTTTCATGGCGCATCGTCCAGAATACGCCCATAGTATCTATAACAAGAGCAGAGATATTGCTTTTTACTTCGGGAGAAAGTAAGGCGAGTTCTTCTATCATCGTACCCATAGTATAGGACTTGCCGTAACCGCGCTTGCCGCATATGAGAATGACATGGGGTCTGAGGGCATCTATACAGACATCAGACCCAAGGGATTTGTCAAGCGCCAGGTACCGTCCCATATTCAATGTGCCGGTGGTAGTTTCCGTGTCCCTTCTGCCAAGTACGTATTGCTTCAGAGTGATACCGGATCTTTTTAAATCCTGTTGGGTTATGTTTTCCATGCAGACTAAAGCAATAACGCCGTACTTAATTTTTTTGATATTATCCTATAAAATAGATTTCTCATGGCACTTCCTTACTGATCTGCAAAACTTCCGGTTTAGAGTCACATCAAGAACTGCCGCAGCCGCATGTTACTTCCTTTTGTCCCCGTAAGGCAGCCAAGATCATTGCAGATGCACATCCAACACCGTTGTCCACTTTTATGGCGTTTGTGGGACAGTTGAGCTTGCAGGCTCCGCATTCCATACATGCCCCCGGATTTACTAATTGAGCCACTTTGGCATTCGTACTGAATACACGATGAGGGCAAACTATGCTGCACATCCCGCAGTTAATACACAATCCAGGATCGTATTTCAGGGTGTTTGAATCATACGAATTAAACATCACATTCCTCCAAATATTTTCATTGACGATAACACGATTATAAGGATAATTCCTATTCCGGACATCCATGCCATTTTTGGAACATATCTGAATATTTCGCGCCTGACCCCTATCACCGAGGTAAAAGTCGTTGAGCCGGTAAAGTTCAGAGCCAGAAAGGCAGTTACGGGCGGCATGGTCAGCATATAAGCCAGCGCCCAGCCTGAACGCAGCCACAAGGCTTCACCTATCATTCCATAAAAAGCATTCAGGGCAAACGGCAGTGCCATCAACCCACCTACAATGAATCCCTTTGTGCTGAAATCAGTTGTCGGGATCCAGGGCAGCAGGATTGGAAATAGCACCAGACCTGAAAGAATGGCTGTGATGGCAGCCGCTGCCGCCGTGTATCCTCCGGCAAGTAACATGAATATGGATGCGACCAGCAATGGTATCAGGAAATTGTTCAACTCAACGGGTATCAGGACAATGCGATCAGGAAGTGTAAAGTGAACCCGGCGCATTTCTTCCGCTGCATGGTGGTTTTTCAGGTACTCAGGGAGGTCTTCCGCTCTCACAGGTCCGAACTCGACTTTGAATCCTGAACGCGCCCCGACCTCGCGGGCTGACACTCCGGTCGCGCCAAGCTGGGGAACAATGAGTGTCCTGTGGCTCACGACATCATGAAGTTTTACTGCCTCGATGCGACACACGATCTCATCGGTTCCAAATGTACCTTTACCGGCAGCGCACCATACATTAATGCCTCTGGTGTCAAGAACAAGAATGTAGGCATCAATGCCAGCCAATGCCGATCTTAAGGCATCAAAGCTCAGGGTATAATTTGCACTGGCAAAGACAGGGGAATCTTTTGCAGGTTTTCCCAGGGCGTGTAGCCCCGGTACTATTAGATGCTCATTTCGTTTTACTCCAAGACGGGCAAGGAAATGATCCCACCTGTTGGCAAAGGTTATGTCGCTCGAAGTGGATTTGATAACGGGATTTGTACCATGGCATGTCGAGGATTCAGGCTTTGATTTAATCTCCTCATCGCCGTATCCTATACTCCCGCTGATGACCTCTATCCTGTTCCCTGCGCATGAAGCTGAAAGAGAGCTGTAGGAGCTTTCATCTCTGGCTGGCATAACATCCCTTATTGTCTTCTTTACTTCTTCTTGTTTCATTTTACACATCTGTTATTTTAAACAGGCAACAATTTCGGATGGGAAAATAGAATCTGGAACTTCCCTTATAACATTTCTAAATCCAGCCTGCCTGGCAAAAGCTGCCATTAAAACCGGTCTGCATCCTCCCATCAAATAAGGAGCCAGTTTATAAATTTTCTCAATTAGGACTGGCGAGCTATTTTTCTTGCTGAGATTCACAAGTATCAACCGCCCATCTTTCTTAAGAACTCTGTGGAATTCGTTCAGTATAATGGAAAACTCTTCGATCGGTACGAGGTCTAACATATAGCTGTTATAAACAACATCAAACATTTCATCAGGAAACGGCAGGCGACGTGCATCGCCTTCCCGTAATTCAAAATTAAAATATCCATTCTTTAATGCCAGTTTCCTGGTTTTTTCCAGCATTGCAGGAGAAAGATCAAGCCCATAGACTGTATTGCCGCGCCCTACTCTTTTTAGAATCTCTAAGAACGAATGACCGATGCCTACTGCCACCTCTAAAACTTTATCATTGGGCTGTATTTTTGCTAATTCAATGCCCCTCATACGCGCTTTCTTTTCCAGAGGGGTTGCCAGGAAATAGATTCTGCTCATTTTATTATAGACTTCTCTAATTTTTTCAATCTCCACAGGCGCTTCGATTATTCGATTTTGAATGTTCTGATAGTCCATTTTTTCCTCCTCCTTTATTTTCCCATTATATCTTTCATCACCGGTCCAAGCATGCCCTTAACAAGCTCTGCGAGCTTTTCGACCTTGATTAAGGAGATACAGCATACTTCACCGTCTTTTTCCCAGCTTACAACAGCCAGCTTATCGCCGGACCGGATTTTTGCTTTTTCTCTTATCTCTTTGGGAAGCACTGTCTGCCCCCTGTCATCTACGGTTATTACAGATTCCACTTTGCAGCAACCCATTTCTGAAGGGGCACAGCATGATTTGTTTTCAACTTTCTTTGCCATTTTATCACCATGATTCTAAATAGTTTACTGAATACTTAAACTTATCTGATTAATCAGAAAATACTGAAAATCCTTAAGAATTTCTCCCTGCAGTTGCATCTGATCTTGAAGTCTTTTATCATGTTAGGCTTTACCGAAAAATAACATAGTAAATTATATCAAGTAGGCCATCATATATGGTGGCATGGGTACTAACAAGCCGTATACATGGTGGGTAAAAGCCATATCTGGAGCAGATGAAGTTCAAGCA
>CABMHZ010000274.1 GCA_902386115.1 uncultured archaeon
AGATCCCCATGACAGGATGGCCACCTGACCAGGTGTATTCAGAGTTCAAGAGCGCGCTTGACTCTGACAGGCGTATTGCGATCATAATACTTGATGAGGTGGACAAACTCGTTGATAAGGGAGATGATGTGCTCTACAATCTAACAAGGATCAATTCAGACCTCAAAAGAGCGAAAGTCAGCCTTATCGGCATAACGAACGATCTGAAGTTCACGGAATTTCTCGATCCCAGGGTGAAAAGTTCGCTTGGCGAGGAAGAGATCATATTCCCGCCTTACGATGCAAACCAGCTCAGGGATATCCTGCAGGAGAGAGCCAGAATGGCATTTAAGCCCGGTGTGCTGGAGGAAACCGTGATCCCACTTTGCGCTGCATATGCGGCGCAGGAACACGGAGATGCCAGGAGAGCGCTTGACCTTCTTCGCGTTTCAGGAGAGCTTTCAGAGAGAACGAAATCCGCAAGAGTTCTTGAAATACACGTGAAGCAGGCGCAGGACAAGATAGAGACAGACAGGATAGTGGAGGTCGTAAAAACCCTGCCAACGCAGTCAAAACTCGTTCTGTTAAGCGCAGTTCTTCTCAATAACAGCGGGGATGGCAACATCACAACGGGCGAAGCATATAATATCTATAAGCAGATGTGCCGGATCATAGGGATAGATATACTGACACAGCGGCGCGTCACGGACCTGATATCAGAACTTGATATGCTGGGCATCCTGAACGCGACCGTGGTTAGCAAAGGCAGGTATGGAAGGACAAAGGAAATAGCATTGAGCGTGCCGACAGAAAGTACAAGCAGGGTGCTTTTTGACGACTACAGGTTAAAACAGCTTGAAGGGTTCAAGCCTCCAAGCCAGACAAAATTGTATGCCTAATTTTTAATGCATGCAAGATTGCCCCTCGGGATAAGCGAAACGCACCCCAGGACAGGCACTCGGTAAAACCGGGCAACTCCTATGATCCATTCTTTTTTCACTGGCTGCAAATAACTTATGCTTCCCTCCTGGTCGAATTTCGTATTGGTCTTCGGGTTGTCCCCTTTCGTAATATAACCAGAATACGGCGCAAGATTTTTTCCTCCCGGATTACAATCTCCTCCCTGCCACATACAATCTCCCTTTTCAACGTAGTACATGGCGCGATGGATTATCGGAGTGGCACCTTGCCGCCCATAGGGTTTGTATAGGATCACGTCGCCATAACCTTCAAACGAGGTGTAATTGCTTTTTTGTCCGTCCAGATACGTAACAATTTCAGTCCTGTCCATGCTCTCTACAAAGATGATATCCCCTATCTGTATATGGGGTATCATGCTGCCGCTCTCTACCGCTACCATGGGTGTCCAGAGCCCGAGCGCTACGCGGGAGAGTGAAGCAAAAACGACAACTACAGCTATCACAAACAGGAAATCCCGCAGGAGTCCTGCCCAGAAGCCGTCGCTGCGGTAGAATTTTTTTATTTTTTCAATCGATTGCATTATGAGGTTCTAATTAGTAAGCGGGTATAAAGGTTTTTGCTGATTACATTTAAATGTGAACTTATATTCATTTAAAGCATACAAAAATGCCCCTGGCTGTGATTGAGACGCAACCCAGCAGCGGGACACGGGGAGGGCGTGCTACACCCTCAATCCACTCTTTTTTCACGGGCTGCATATAACTGATGCTTCCCTGCTGGTCGTAGGATGGATTGGTTTCCTGGTTATCCCCCTTCGTGATATAACCTGCATGAGGCGCCGCCGGACCACCATCCCACATGGGCTTACCCTGTTCGACATAATACATGGCGCGGTGAATTATAGGAGTGACACCATCCCGCCCGTAGGGTTTGTATAGAATCACGTCGCCATAACCTTCAAACGAGGTGTACCCGTTCTTCATCCCATCCCTCTGGGTAATTATCACGGTCCTGTCCACGCTCTCCTTAAAGACAATGTCCCCTATCTGTATATGGGGTATCATGCTGCCGCTCTCTACGGCGACCATAGGCGTCCAGAGACCGAAAGCAACATATGATACTGACATAAAGACAGCCACGGCTGCGACCACAAATATCATATCCCGCAGGAGTCCTGCCAGGAAACTATCACTGTTGTAGAATTTTTTTATTTTATCAAGTAACGGCATTAAGGCTTCCAATCGTTCAGGAAGGTATAAAAATTTGTCGAGGAAAAATCTTATCCTCTTTAACGCATATATGTCCTTGCATGGATACCGGGGAAATAATACAGATTTTTGCAGATTCCGGGTTCCAGGTGAATCCTGAGGCTCTGGATATTCTTTTGACCAGCGAATCACCGGAAGTGATTCAAAGGTTGCTGAAATCCATAGACCGATCAGTTATTGTGGTCGGGGCTGAGCACATCAGGGGCGCCCCGGTCGCGGTTACGGGGACGCTAAGGACCTCCATTCCGATCATCGGGCAAGAAATTAGCAAACCTGAAGTTACAAAAACTGAATTGTCAAAATCTGAAATTACCAGACCTAAAATTGCTAAACCCGAATTAAAAGTGCCGGTCCAGCCCGGATCTCCTGCCCGAAACATCCAGGCGCCGCCTGTCACCGTGCTCATGGACATATCCAACCAGTCCACATGCATTGGTGAATATACTGATTTCGTAGGTTATTTCAAGGATCGCTTCAGCCTGCTGAGTGATTTGCTTCGAAAAAGATTGAGCGTAAGACCCATAGAGAGCCTGAAAAAGAGGAACATGGATACAAGGGAGCCGCTTTCGGTATTAGGCATGGTGCTGGATATAAGGACATCAGCCAATGGTCATAAACTCATCGAGATAGAGGATACAACAGGAACCATTCCTGTTTTAGTCCATAAGGAAAAGGATAAGGAGTTGTTCGAAATGGCAGGAACACTCCTGATGGATGAGGTAATAGGTGTTACAGGCACCCTTTCCGGGGATAGTTCTCTCATGTTCGCAAATACGATAATCCGCCCCGACCTTCCCAACACGCGGAAAGCATCTCTTGCAAAGGAGAGCGCCAAGGGAAAAGCGGTATTTATTTCTGACATCCATGTCGGGAGCAAGACATTTCTTGAGGATGCGTGGCTGCGATTTGTGGACTGGCTCGGTGATGACATCGATTATCTCGTTATTGCGGGAGACGTGGTCGATGGTATAGGGATATTCCCGGGTCAGGACAGGGAGCTTGAGATAATGGATATTTATGAACAGTATGCAAAGGCAGCCGAATACCTGAATGCAGTGCCTAAACACATAAAGATAATAATTTCACCGGGGAACCATGATGCGGTGAGGCAGGCAGAGCCGCAGCCGCGCTTTCCTGAAAGGATCACCCGTCTTTTCAGGAGCGATATCACGTTCGTCGGTAACCCCGCCATGGTTGACATAAGGGGTGTAAAGGTACTTATTTACCACGGCAGGTCGATGGATGACATTATTGCAGGTACCCGTGGTTTTACCTATGGCGAACCGGAAAAACCCATGGCTTCGATGCTGAAATTCAGGCACCTTTCTCCCATATACGGCGGCAGGGTATCAATAGCGCCTGAGAAA
>CABMHZ010000275.1 GCA_902386115.1 uncultured archaeon
AGCATTGAGAATTTTATGTGATTTATGTATGCCCTTAAAACTGATATCTTGAAGGGTATCGCGTTCTTCTTTGGAAAGTGTTACAATATATTTCTTCAAATCCATCCTCTCAGATATATGATGGATGGCATATAATATATAGTTTACGACTTTACATTATTGACTGGACACTACGATAAAACACGGATTCACGGATTACACTGATACGCACGACTCCGTGAAAATCCGTCAAATCCGTGTAATCCGTGTTCGATTTGAGCTGAACCTGTGATCCTGAAAGGGTGAGGCGCGGCTGGATAGCAACCAGAGCACCATACGAATAATTAAAAAAGTGTGTATGTATATTGATCTCAAAGAAAAAAATTCAGATATAAAATGGGGCGAAAGATTTAACGTGTAGTAGAGAATATCAAAATATCGGTTTCTTGCCAGGAGGTGAGATATATGGTTGGTCTAGAAAGTTCAATGGACCAGGCTGAAGGTGCTAGAAAAACCAAACAGCCGAAGGTTGATGCCGCTGAAAGGGAAAGGCAGAGTAATTTCTATGAACAGCTCAGAAAACGCTCAGCACCTCAACCGAAAGCAGCCAAGAAATAATAAAATCAGAGGTCGAAGATAATTAAAGACGAGACTGAGGAATGCCGGCATCTGCCTGAATAAGACGTGAGCCGGCAATGCTAAAGGCAGGGATGTCTAAAAACAAAACCAACAAAAACGTAACATGCCAGATTGTGTTTTATTTTATTGATTTTATCTGACTGATCACATTCTAAATAAATTAATTATATTTATAACCCGTATTTCTATGTCCATCGCTGAGCTTTCCTTTGAAATAATTGCAATAATTTTACTTATGCTTATGTCGATATTCTTCAGCTTATCTGAAACATCGATATTATCCCTGAATAAGATCCGTCTTAAAAGTTATCTCGATAAAAAGCGAAAAAACGCTATTATTGTAAAGGAACTGCTGAACAGTCCGGAGAATTTCCTGGCAGCTATCCTGATAGGCAACAATATTGTCAACATAACGATCTCAGTATTGGTAACCGTTTTTGTGCTCCAGGTCTTCGGCGCGGGCGCGGTGACTTTGGCAACTATAGCAGCCACTTTTCTGATAGTTGCGTTTGCGGAAATAACTCCGAAGGCATATGCTTCAAGAAATCCTGAGATAGCTTACAGGCTTGCACGGATAATGAAATTTTTCATCTGGGTTTTAAAACCATTGATTGTCTTTTTTACCGGATTCACAAATTTTCTTATGCGGTTGTTTGGAGTGAATTCAATACAAGAGCCCATTTTCCTACGTGAGGATATCGGACACCTTATTGAAATGTGCGTGGAAAATGGTATTATTAAGAATGAAGAAAAACATATTCTTAGCAAAGCGCTGGACTTTTCCCAGATACGGGCAAAGGATGTTATGATCCCGATGGATAAGGTATCGTGCATCCACAGCGATGCAACGCTGCAGGATGCATTGGGAATCATCAATAAAAAAGGGTTCGCAAGAATACCGGTAACAAACGGGGATACGATACTTGGTTTTGTGCATATAAAAGATATCCTGAATAACCATACCGCTAAAGAAAAAACCATAAGGGAAATAACCAGACCTGTACTGTTTGCTCCTTCGAACACCTCTTTGCTTGAACTTGTGGATCTTATAAAAAACAGGCAATCCAGTATGTGCTTCGTGCAGGATGAGCAGGGGAAGACTCTTGGTCTTGTGACACTGGGGTTATTGCTTGAGAAAATCGTGGGGGAGATCAAGGATGTGGAGTAGATCGATGGCAGAGCAGGGAATAAAAAGCTCACTCATCCAAATATATTCTCTAAATAAATTAACTATTACAACTCAATTATTTTACCTGCAAAATTTTTAAACTCTTTATGATATGGTCTATGGGAAATCAGAATTATTTGTTTATTTTTTGCTATCTCGTTTATAGTATTCATTGTCTTAGCCAATCGTACATTGTCAAAATTATGGAAAGGATCATCAAGAATAAGAGGAATATTAGTATCACCACT
Source organism: uncultured archaeon (assembly GCA_902386115.1). Lineage (GTDB taxonomy): Archaea > Halobacteriota > Methanosarcinia > Methanosarcinales > Methanoperedenaceae > Methanoperedens. The sequence continues at coordinate 2,035 of CABMHZ010000275.1, forward strand.
TAATAAATCAGACATTACAGTTCTTAAGGTGAAGTATAATTGGTCTTTTGTCCCCTGACTTAAATAAGAAACGTCAATATATTCGTTGACTTCTGGTTCTTTAATTTTAATATCCAATGTGTCTTCTGCAATTTTCAAATCAGAATACCTTCCGTTTGTAATTTCTTTTAAAATTTCCTTTGAATTGTTTTCAATTGCGGGGGTAAATTTATGGTGGACTTCGGATTCGGCTAATTCTAAGAAATGCGCTGCTAATTTATATTCTTCAACTTTTCTATTTAATTCACGTTGATTTTCTTCAATTGAATCTAATTTTTCTTTAACTTCTTCAGGACTTTCAACAAGTGTAGTAGTTGTTTTAATTTTTGTATTCAACTCTACTTTTTTTGATTCTAATGATATTACTTTTTCTTTTAGTGTCTCCAGGTCATTAAAATCATTTATATTAAAGTTTACAAGTTTATATTCATCCAATCTTTTTCTGGTAACAGCTATATCAGTTAATAGCTTATTTTTCACTTCATCGTATTTTTGCAGCGTTTCATTATCTTTATGAACCGGTTTTGGTTTCTCTTCTTTTTGTCGCAATTTTATTATTCCCCAAATTATTAAAGGAATACCAATTACGGCGCCAATACCTGTTAGGGATATTAGACCACCAATTACAATCAAAATAATCCCTATGGTTTTGCTAGAGGTTGGTTTTGTAGAAACTTCTATTTCTTGTGATAAAGTCTTTATTAGCTCATTTACTGTATTTATTTGTTCGTTAAGATGTTTATCTTCACTTAATAATCTTTCTTTTTCGTCAAACAATGCTTTATTTTTCTCAAGCGTTTTTAATTTTGGCACGTTCTCTATAAGTTTGGTATCTACATCCTTGAGTTCTCCACTATCTAATACTAGTGATCCACTTGTTTCTTCAACAGATTTTAACTTTTCTTTTAACTTGTTTTTTTCTTCTTCTAAACTATCAATTTCTTTAGAAGACTCTTTCGCTGTCTTGTTTATTTTTGCAAGCGCTTTTGTCGCGGAAGATTCAGCCCTGCCAGCGAAGACCTCTTCAATCATATCCTTAATTTTATTTTTAACCGACTTGTCATCTAATATGGCTATTTGCGATTGTCTAATAAACGCTGTATTTTCAAAGACTTTTTTATCATCAAAACCAAAATGTTCTTTTAAAAATGGGTTTATATTTTTATCAGTTGTTGCGATCTCCTTCATTTTGCCATTTTCCATTTTTTCAAGTCTTCTTTTTCCAGATTTATAATCCGAAATTATTTTAAAAATCTCATCTTTATCTGTTCTATATGTTAAAGCAGTTCTACAAAATTCATTATTTTTCCAACAGAAAAAAGGCTGAATTTGAGATTTTGTATATTTAAAAATAGAAGCCGATATCGCTTCCAAAACTGTACTTTTTCCAGCTTCATTTAAACCTGTGATAAAATTTATTCCCTCATCAAAGTCTATGGGAGTTTCTTTTGCAAATTTTCCGAACCCTTCAATTTCTAATTTTATTAATTGAACCATTTTATCACAATTTTTTATCTAAATACCCTATGCCTATTCTCAAAGCATTTTCCAAACTTTTTATCCTTTCAGGATCTTTCTCTTTTTTGATTTCGGTTTTAATCAATCTTATAAGATTGCCTCTTATGGTTTCATCTTCTGTGAGATTCTCAGGCAAATGAATGTTGTCCACAATTTTGAGAAAAAAATATTTTTCATCGAATTCCTTTAAAAGGAGTTCGATATCGACATCAAAATCTAATGAGGGAAGCCCTTTAAGAACCAATCTTAACACCTTATTTTCACCCTTGTTTTTTTCAAGAATTTTTCGTATCTCGGAATCCGATTCAAAATTTGTACAATCAATTTCCAGCGTTTCAAATTCTCGTATGTTTGTTTTTATTGGGCTAACAGTAACAATACCGCCATTATACGAAGCTAATATAATTGAACAATCTTTTGTATTTTTAAATGTCAGAGGTTCGGGAGTTCCTGAATAGAAGCATTTGGTCTTACTTTTGATCTCTAAAATATCATGAAAATGTCCCAATGCAATATAATCCAATTTGCAGTTATCTAAATCAGTTGTTGTTATTCTCCTATAGCCCGCCTCAGGCTGTTCATCCCAATTAATATCAATTATAGAACCATGAATCAATCCAACTTTAAAATTATCGGAGTCGTTCGCTTTAAATCCTTTAAGCGGTTCTTTTGTATCATTTGTGTATGCCAAACCATAAACGGTTAGCCCATCTATTTCTTTAGGTTCTAAATCAAGTGAATTAAAAATAACAACATTTGATGGAAATCTATTTTCTAACCACACACTCCCATTTCTGTAAGGATCATGGTTCCCAGAAGAAATAAAAACAGCAATTTTTTCTTTGTTCAATCTTTCAAATTCGTTAATTACAAATTTTACTAATGATTTCTGAGGCTCAGCAGTATCAAATAAATCTCCTCCTATTAGCAAAGCTTTTGCCTTTTCCTTAATACATAAATCAATAATATTCGAGAATACGTTTTGGCAGTCAATTCTGTGAAGTTTAGATTTATCTCCAAGAACTTTAAATGTGGATCCAAAATGCAAATCAGAGGTATGAATAAGTTTTATTTCCATAATCCATTTCAGTTCAAAATAATATAACGTTCCATATATAGATTTTGGTTCAAATTTTTATTTTATCCGAAAAACCAATTCAGGAAGAGCTTATCCTTCCATGAAATTCTTTATAATTTTATCCGCGCATGCTTTTACACGGGCATGTTCAGCATGAACTGTCTGAAAGGCAAAATTCCTTATTTCCATAAAGACGGGAATATATATGGTAACTGACCGCATCATATACTAATGGTACCGAACTTCAACGATCATGAAAAAAAGAAACAAGAATCAAGAGGTCAATCCAAAACATCAGAAGCAGGTTCATGAAAAGAAACGACAGAATATTCTCTGGAAACAACGGAACATAAGCAATAAATATGATGCCCGGAAAAGAATAGCGTTCAAAGATTACGCTACCAGAAAGATATCGGATTATAACGCAGAGATAGAAAAAAAAGTGGAGTCCGGACTCTTCGATGAAGAGAAAGCAGGTAAATTAAAAGATGAATTCTCACACAAGATTGATACTTTAATTCCTACGTGGTCTGAGGCTGGAGAAAAAAGGCTAAAAGAAATAATTGAAGAATTATACTCACCAAAAGAAGTTGCTGAACCTGAAGAAAATTCTGAGGTATCTGAAATGCCCAAAGAAGTTCAGCCGATGGAAGAGAAGAAACGGAAGCCAGAATTTATCAAGTGAATCCTGTTATCCTGCCAAAAGTCAAATGTGAAATAAAAATCCCACGACGCCGACAGCGATGCGGATTAGAAGCGCCGAATTGAAAATCAGTTAACACCTACAATCGCAGGAGATGATTATATTTAGATGAAAAACAGATGTAGAGGTTATGAGATCATTTCTTGTGTCCATTCAGAAAGAAGACAAATTCTATGTAGCAAGATGCCCGGAGCTTGGTGTAACCTCGCAGGGAAAAACCCTTGAAGAGGCGCAGAAGAACATCAAGGAAGCTATAGAACTCTATATCGAAAGTTTCGGCGAAGACCTGCCTCAAGAGACATCCAAACCTTTCTGGACAACGGTCGAAGTCGCTTATGCCTAAACTTCCTGTTATTTCAGGTAAAGAACTTATTGCTGCATTAAAAAAAGCTGGATTTGTTGAAGTCCGACAAAAGGGCAGCCATGTATCTCTTCAGAAATTCACTTCAGGAAAATTTTACCGAACCGTCGTTCCATTGCACCAGGAACTTTCAAAAGGCATACTTATCGACATTCTTCATCAAACAGGTCTAAGCAGGGATGATCTGCTAAAACTACTTTAATTATGCAAAGGATTTCATCAAAATTGCCTCTGCCTCAAATAAATACCCTGCTCAAACATCCACAACCCATATATCACCGTCCCTGTGAAACACTATCTGCCTGCCATCCGGGCTCCATGAAGGGCGCCAGTCGTTCCCGCCAGAGGTGATCTGGTGTCTTTTGCCTGTTGAAAGCTCCATTGTCCAGATATTATTGGTCTCATTCATCCCTGCCGAGAAAGCGATCATTTTGCCATCCGGCGACCATGTAACTCCCCATTCACTTGTTTCGGATGAAGTTATCTGCGTGAGGTTTTTTCCGTCAATGCCTATCATCCAGAGATCGTCGATGCCGCTCCCAGAATGAAAAGCCAGACGTTTTCCGTCAGGACTGAATGCAGGAGCCCTGTCGAAGGATGTGCCACGTGTGAGCTGATATTTCTCTCCTGTTGAAATATTCAATATCCAAATCGCAGAACCATTCCCTGCTGAGGGGTCGATCGAGCAAAAAGCCATTAACTTCCCATCCGGGCTCCATGAGGGATGCCAGTCAGAAGATGCATCCCAAGTCAGCTGTTTATACTCCCGTGTGCTTAAGTTAATGAGCCAGATATCGAGATTTCCATCTGTATTCGACGTGAAGGAAATACTGTTCCCGTCCGGGCTGAAAGATGCGTAGCTTTCCTCCCATTCATCAGAGGTAAGACGCGTTTCCCTGTGCCCTGAAAGGAAAACAAAGGCAAGGATAAAAACAGCGGCACAAGCGATAAGTATTAAAAATTTATTAGCCATATCATCATACCTTCATTACAAAGATATCGCCGTTCCCGCTTCTTTCGGATTCAAATACGATCCGGCTGCCGTCAGGACTCCATGAAGCCCCGTAATCTTTAGCCTTATTTTTTGTAAGCTGGAATGCATTCTTCCCGTCGGCATCCATTATCCAGATATCGCCATTCCCTGCCCTGAAACTTTCAAAAGCGATTTTCCTGCCATCCGGGCTCCATGAGGGGTAGCTATCCTGTGCATCCCCTAAGGTAAGCTGCCTGGCATCTTCCCCGAAAGAGAAAATCAAGACTACCGCCCCGATAACTGCAAGTAAAATCAACATTTTATTTAACTTTATTATTCTTTTATAGGCAAAAACCATACAAATCGAACTGATCTTTGCGAACTTTGCGCCCTTTGCGGTGGCAAATATCATACGCCGCAAAGAACGCAAAGCATTCATGAGATATGTTTCAAATATTAGGTGCTTGAATATATTCATTCGACCTCCTGAAAATATAAATATCAACCTCTCCCCGATATCTATCCCTTTCTGCAAGGGCACGCAACCCGAAGTTCAACGTTCGCTCCCTTGAATTTTCAGTGCGCACAAATTGCGCAACAGGTTTGTAATGTGTTTTTCCCTGAAGAACTGAACTGTAAAATTCCGATTCCACAGGATACGTTTCCGGTGATTCCAGATATCGCTGGTATTCCCAGCTTGAAAGTAAAATATATTCGTAACTGGAATTCTCAAGGATCGATAAATCGGGTGTAAGTATTGATTTTTCTGTAAATTCGGGAGGCACATAAACAAAAAACGTCATTCCTATGCTTGCATTCCTGTCCGCATTCGCTTCGAGCCATTCCGCCGCATAGTAACGGTTATCATTCTGGCTGCTCACTATCCCCGAGGCTGCATAGGTGAATATGAGGATAAGAATGACGCCACCGGCTGCAACTCTTGCAGGTAGCGACGGCAGCTTTTCAAGCAGCCGCTTGAAACCGAACCCTGCAACCACCATAGCCGCAGGGGTCATTATCATCATCTGGTTCCCCATTTTGATCTTTATCAGGAAGAAAAATACCAGTACCGAGAGCATTATCCAGCCCACAAGCATATACCATAGATAGCGTTCCCTGCTGTCAATATCCTGTCTTATTCTTAATGCTATAAAATAAAATCCTGCCATAACAAGTATCAGGCTAAGACCGTAGCCGTTCTTTCCCCAGATATTAGCTGCGTCCCAGAGTCCAGTAAGGGTCTGAACGTGTACGAACCAGGTAAAGTGCAGAAAACCCGGATGGTCTGTCATATAATGTCTTAACTCTCCCAGAGCTCCGCTTGAGAATTCGGTGAATGAAATGACGGAATAAGGTGTGCCTGCCACAAAAGCAATAATATAAGCGCCAAGCGATAACCCGGAATTTTTCAATCTCTCCCGCAACGGAATTGTCCTGCCATGCAGGAAATATAACAAGAGTAGAATTGGCAGCATCATGCCAGCCGGAAATTTTGTTGAAGCTGCAAAACCTGCTGCTGCCATTGAAAGCAGGAAAAAAATAGAATTTTTACCGGACAGGTGTCTGGCGAACAGGTACATTGAGAGCATGACTAAAAATATCATCATCGGGTCTTCCTTGGCTATTGAAGAGAACCATAGATAGTACGGATTCAAAGCCATTAGTAGCGCTGAATAAAGCCCGACAGTTGTGCCTCCCGCTTCTTTTCCTATCAGATATACCAGCAAAACAACCCCTGTGGAAAATAAGAGCGACATGACGCGGGCTATGTAAAAATACTGTGTGAGGGAATGAATGGCGGTTGTTTTCGACATCACCGTGAATACAACGAACATAGAGTTATAGAACAGGCTCGGCTCCAGGAAATGATGAGGGTTCAAGTCTCCGGTCATCATCATATTCAGGGGGATATTGACAATTATAGCCTCTACTATATGAAAGGCACCGATCTCAGATAAACCCATATTCTCAGAAACAAGCCCCCATTCCAGTCTGTATGACTGAATAGCAAGCGACAGGAGCAATATAGATACTAAAAAGAAGTGGTGTATCTTGATGCCATTGCGCTTTTCCATAATTTCCGAATAACTATTTAAGATACTGATATAAATATTGCTAAGGTCTGAAAATGGTTAACAGAATTATTATCTCATTATTCTTGATGATACTGCTCGCAGGCTTCACTTCTGCTGAATCGGACAACGCGATAAGGATAACTTCAACGAACTGGGATGAGTACTCTCCGAGTTTCAGTCCTGACGGGAAATATATCGCATTTGCATCCACGCAGAACGGAAGCCCTCACATATGGATAATGAATCTTTCTTCACGAGAAACAAAACAGCTTACCACCGGAAATTCATCCGATCTATTTCCAAAAGGATGGAGCCCTGATAGCAGGAAGATAACGTTCACTTCCAATCTCGCGGGGAATCAGGATATATGGACAATAGACATCGACGGAACAAATCTCACTCAACTGACCAGTGACCCCGCCGCAGATTTCTATTCCTCGTTCAGCCCCGACGGCACTAAGATCATGTTCACTTCGGACAGGTCGGGAAATTCCGACATCTGGATAATGGATGCAGACGGGACGGATCAGCGGCAGATTACCACATCGCCTTCAGTTGACATGATATCTTCATGGGCGCCTGACAGCAGGAGGGTTCTTTTCCGTTCTGAACGCTCTGGCAATGGGAATGTCTGGATGGTGGATATAGACGGTACGAACCTCACTCAGTTGACCTCTGGTAAAGCAGATGATGGCGGGGCTTCCTTCAGTCCTGATGGGAAGTACATAACCTTTGATTCGCTGCGAAGCGGCAGGATGGAGGTATGGCTCATGGATACTGATGGTAAAAATCAGGTTCAATTGACTCATTCGGAAGGGTTATCCATGTGCAACATATGGAGCAGGGATAACAGGACGATCGCTTTCTGGTCTGACAGGTACGGGAACGCTGACATATTTTTCATGGATGTGGGATATGCGAAAAGACCGGAAAATGCCCTCTTTGCAGGGCTTCTGCTCATTGCACTTATCGGGATACTTGCATATCTCTGGATCCAGAAGCGAAAAAATTAATCAGGAAAGTATTTAATGGATTCTTCTTATTATTATCATATGTTCATGCGCAATCTCCTGATCCTTTCATGGGTGCTGGTCGCCGCAGGCATGTATATCGGGCTTGTCGTTACCCCACCTGTGGATGTACTTGGCGACAGCTACCGCATTTTTTTCTTTCATCTCCCCGCATCAATCCTTGCATTTTTATCGTTCACCGTTACTGCCGCAGCAAGCATAATGTACCTGCGCAAAAGGGATATTAAATGGGACGATATCGCCGTTTCCTCAGTGAAACTTGGTTTTGTCTTTGGCGCGCTTGCGCTTTTGACAGGATGGGTGTTCAGCTACGCAGCCTGGGGAACGAAGTGGAGCTGGGACCCAAAGGTAATGGCGACATTTGTGATGTGGTTCGTTTATATCGGCTACATTATACTCAGGAATAGTACTGATGAACCGCAGAGAAGGGCAAGGCAGTGCGCGGTGTACGGTCTTGTCGGATACGCAACCGTTCCCCTGGCGTATCTTTCATCAAGGCTCGTGTATTCGCTTCACCCTGAGAGTATAGGTCTCACGCCGCATATGCAGATCACTGCTTTCATAATGGTAGCGGGCTTCGTTCTGCTGTACTCATACCTTCTATGGTTCAATGCAAAGCTTGAAAAAATCTCAAGGAGTATGACATCATGATACTGATATTTATTTCTGCCATGGCAGTCTGGACTGTGATAATACTCTACCTTCTGCATCTTGATAAGAAGATTCGAGAGTTTGAAAAATGCCTGGAAGTGTCATGGAAAAAAGAATAAAGGTCATCATTGGGCTGGGGATAATCCTTCTTGCCCTTTATTTTGGCTACTCTGCGATCACGGAAAGCCTCACATATTACAGGGGCGTGGATGTAGTGTCTGAAAATATGGATTATTACTCAACTCACAGGGTAAAGATGATAGGTGACATTATGAACGATACCATGAAAAAGACAGACGGTGGTTATCAATTCAATATGTCACTGAATGGAACAGCGATGATCGTGCGATACAGCGGGACGCTTCCCCAGACCTTCACGGATTCAGGCAGGATAGTTGTCATTGGAAGGGTTGAGAACAGCGTCTTTCATGCCACGGAGATGAATGTGAAATGCCCGACAAAGTACGAGCCGGCACAGAG
>CABMHZ010000276.1 GCA_902386115.1 uncultured archaeon
ACCGTTCCTTGTAGATTCATCAGATGGTCATGTCAGAGCCGTTGCAGCAAAATATGCAAAGGAAATTGGCGTGGAGAAGCGGGCAATTCATAACTCCATCAATGCCAGCATCGGAGCTGAAGAGATAAAGGCTCTCAAGGAGAGCAAGGTCACATCAGCAATAGTGCTTGCATTCAATGCAACCAACCCCAGCGTCGAAGGTAAACTTGAGATCCTTGAGAAAGGAGGCACAGGTCAGACAAAGGGAATGCTTGATGTCGCAAAGGATGTCGGTATCACCAGACCGCTCGTCGATGTTGCAGCAACGCCGCTCGGTGCAGGTTCGGGCGCGACCATAAGATCAGTTCTTGCCATCAAGGGAAAACTTGGACTACCCGTGGGCGGAGGCTTCCACAACATGGCTTCAGCATGGGACTGGATGAAAAAATACAAGAAATCCGACCCTGATGCAAAGACAGAATCATGGCCGCCGGTGGACATAGGAACGAACCTTGTTGCTCAGATAATGGGAGCAAATTTCCTTCTCTATGGACCCATTGAGAACGTAAAGAAAGTCTTCCCTGCGGTTGCAATGGTTGACATTATGCTGGGCGAGACTGCAAAAGATCTCGGTCTTAGCGTTCTTGCAGATTCCCATCCGATAAAGAAATTGGTGTAAATTTTACACCGATTTTTTTTACTTTTTTCTGTACTCGTTTGCGTTTTTCCTCAACAGGCTTTCAGCTCTCTTTTCCGATATGATGAGTATGTTTCCCCGTATTTCACCCTGCCTGTATCTCCAGTCTCATCATACACGCGCTCTCCCCGTCATTATAATACTTCGCTACAACCCCGGTCTTTTTGAACCCGTGCCTCTCATAGAACTTCATGGCTTTCACATTACTCAGGCGCGCCTCAAGAATGACCTCGGAAACTCCAACTCCGCGGAAAACTTCGATCACGGCATTCAATAAGGCACTTCCCAGCCTTCGGTTCTGGTATGCAGGATGCACGGCAAGAGAGAAAATACGCCCGGTCATTTGTGATGCAAGGAATCCGACCACGAAACCAACGATAATACCGTTGACCTCCGCAACTATAAAACCATCAGAGCAGGTCTCATAGAACTGCATATAGAAAAAAGGGTCATGCTCGTTGAATACCTGTTTTTCTATTTCAATGACCCGGGGGAAATCAGCAGGCTCGAATTTTCTAATAAGGTTCAATCAACCTCTTTCTGCTATTGGTAAATATAAAGATATTCCGAACAGTGAGATATATATAATCAGAAAGTTAATAATAACTTGCAATGACTGAGACCGGGACTGAAGGATACGCGGATACTTTAGAAGATAGTCTGCCTCCTGCAATTCCTGATGAAAATCATCTCAATCATCCGGTACCGGGAAGAAATAAGTTGATAGCTGTCTCAATCCTTCTCTTCATTGTTTCGACACCTGGATATGCTATAGAGGGACATCTTTTAACAGTTCCGTGGGTGGACCTTTCAGGGATAGCACCATTCCCATTCATCCTCCAGATACTTGGCATCCTGCTGCTTGCAGCGGGAATTAGAGGTAAACCTGCAAAGAGTATGCCTGGGAATACAAAAATTACCTCGTTCACTCGAAAATATGCCCTCTATCTGAATACGGTGATAGAGATGACAAAGAGCAGTAACAGGGCAGGTGAATTATTAGATATCCCCGTGTATGATTCCACAAAATACGGCGAACTGGTCAGTTTCACCCCCCCGCCCGAACATGAGGTGGTCGAACAGACCTGGGTGTCAAAGCCATTTACCCTTGTTTCCATTATCAATAACCTTCGCACCCACAGGAATAAATATGTCGTATCAGAGCCTGTGCTTAATGATTTAGAAAAAGCTCTACTGAAACGTGTGTACGAATCATTAAAAGTATTCCTGCTTGAGAATGAGATCGATTTTGAACGCATGAACAAGGAGCTTATCCTTTTCAACAATTACATGAAGATCCTCGTTGTTTACGGGATTGATATAGAAGCTGTCTCGCTCCACAAGATATGGTACTATCTCAAAAGGGATTATGCAGGATACGGAAAACTGGACGTGCTCTTAAAAGACCCGATGATCGAAGACGTCTCCTGCGACGGCGCCGACGTGCCGGTTTACCTGTATCACAGGAAATACACCAACATCGAAACCAACGTCATGTTCGAAGAAGAAGAGCTCAATATGATGATCCTGAAACTTGCCCAGGTATCAGGCAAATCCATCTCCACCGGCTACCCGATATTGAACGCCCGGCTCCCTGACGGCTCGCGTCTTGAAGCAACACTGGGCAGGGAAGTCACAACGCGCGGAGGCACGATCACAATAAGGAAATTCAGGGAAGAACCCTTCACCCCGGTGGATCTCATAAAATACGGGACTTTCAGCGCCGAGATCATGGCTTACCTGTGGCTTGCGGTTGAAAACAACAAAAATATTATCATAGTGGGGGAAACAGCAGCAGGCAAGACCACTACACTTAACGCAATTTCTCTTTTCATACCCTCGGAATCAAAAGTCATAACAATAGAAGACACAAGGGAACTCACATTATACCACAAGAACTGGATACCTGCGACCATCAGGGAGACATTCATGGGTCAGGAAGCCGCAGATATCGACATGTACGAGCTTCTGCGCTCTGCCCTGAGGCAGCGTCCCGAGTTCCTGCTTGTGGGCGAGATAAGAGGCAAGGAAGCCTACACGCTTTTCCAGGCGATGAGCACCGGGCACACAACATTCTCCACGATGCATGCAGGAAGCATCCAGACTGCGGTGAACAGGCTTCTCAGCGAGCCGATAAATGTCCCTCTTATGATGCTCAGTTCGCTTGATATCATGATAATAGAAGTATTACGCCATGTGGGCAGGAAAAGGGTCAGGAGAACAGAAAGCATTTCCGAGTTCGTGGGCATAAATGCAGCTTCAGGTGACATCAGTACCCGCGAAGTTTACAAATGGAACCCGGTGCATGATTCCATTGATAAAAGCGGTACATCGAACGTACTTGAAGGCATAATGCACAGCCGGGGGTGGGACAAAGAGAGGCTAAATAAGGAAATTGAAGACAGGAAAGCCCTGCTGCAGTATATGCTTGAAAGCGATATCAGCGATTACAGGGACGTTACGTCCATCATAAGGCGGTATACCGATGACAGTGAAGAGACCATGAATTTATTAAGGAAAGGAAAAACCCTGCTCAGGGAACAACATGAATCTCTATAAATTTGACCGGATATCCTACAGGCTATTTGGCAGGTGGGTTGAAAAAAGGAATGCGTTATACCTGGAACTTTCCGGCAAATTGATGAAATCGCATGCAGGCGTACCTTATGAGATATATGTTTCAAGGTCTTACCTGATCTCGATCCTTTTATCACTGCCCTGCGGGCTATTGATGTATTATTTATTCTATGACCTGCTGGTATCCCCGGGATACCTGTCGCTGTTAATGATCCCCATATTCTCGGTCCTTTGCGGTTTTGCAGTTTACAGCCTGATCATGGCTTACCCGTATTACAGGGCGAACGTACGCGGGAACAGCATAGATATCGTCCTTCCGCATGTTGTTGCGCTCATGCACGCCATGAGCCGCGGGTCAAGCGACATATCGGGTTTTTTTAATATTATTGCCAATAACAAGAAAATATACGGCGAGATATCCGATGAAGTCAGGGGAGTGCTCGTAGATACCCGGTTATTGAACATTGACCTTAACACTGCATTGAAGAATGCTGCCAGGAATTCGCCCTCAGAGAGCTTTAAGAATTTTCTTGAAAGCCTCTCCACAATAACAGCAAGCGGAGGAAACCTTGTAGCCTATTTTCTTACAAAGTCAGAGCAGTACAGGCTGAAGGCGCTGAATGCGAACAAAGCTTTTATGGAAAACCTTGCGGTCATGGCTGAAGTATATGTTACCGGCGTTGCAGTGGGACCACTTTTCATCATTGTTCTTCTCGTCGTTCTCGGGCTGATAGGAGGAGCAAAATATTATATTTTTCTCCTTATAATGGTGTACCTTTTCATACCTGCTGGCGGGATATTCTTCATTCTTATTATATCTTCCATGACAGAAGGAACTGCTTCAAAATTCGTTAAAATGGAAAATAAATCCCATACCGGGTCGCAATACCAGCCTCTCATGAGAGGAGAGACCCGTGAAAAAATATATCAATTCCTTAAAAATCCTTTAAAAGAATTTATCGAAAATCCTGAAAAAATCCTGTATGCCTCGATCCCTATCGGTCTTATTTTTTTCATTATAGGCACGTTCAATTATTACAGCCTGGAGTTTGAGCAGACTATTTACATGATCGATGACTATGTTGTTTTTACTGCCATAATCGTTTTTCTTCCCTACGCGGTGTTCGTGGAAGCTCATTTTAACAGGATAAACCAGATATCCTCGAATTTTCCTGAATTCCTGAACCGTCTTGTCAGTCTCCACGAATCAGGGCTTACTATCCCTGCCTCTATCAAGCGGCTCAAATCATCCAATCTTGGCATCCTGAATCCAGAGGTCAGCAAGATAAACACTGATATAGAGCTTGGTGATGGCGTTACAGCCGCGTTCAGGAATTTCGGCAAGCGGGTGAACACGGTCACAGTACAGAGGGTAGTTGTATTGATCGAAAATGCCCTGAGGATGACGGGGAACGTAAAGGATACACTGGTGATAGCAGCCAGCGACGCCATCACTGCGAGGTCGATGGAGGAAGACAGGTCAAGGTCGATAAAGATGTATGTATTGATATTGTATATTGCATTTTTTGTGTTCCTGTATGTTTCCTGGTCGCTTGTGACAGGTTTTTTCCCGCAGCTCCCGGAAGGGCAAATCGGGGAAGTTACGGAGATAGCAGGCGAGGGAATTTCATTCTCCGGTTTTGATAAACAGCTTTACATAAGGCTGTTCTTCCACGCCGCCGTTCTTGAGGGATTCTTTTCGGGTCTTGTGGCAGGGCAGTTGGGCGAGGGGAGCGCAAAACTCGGGTTGAAACACGGGCTGGTGATGATTTCCATAGCCTATTTAATGTTCATGTTCATTTAACACTCTTAAATTTTACCGCTGAAAATGTTAGTATTCGAATCTCCAGTGACTGCGAATATCTCCACCTGTTCATTATAACCCGAAACAGGTATTATTCCCGACTCCCCTGCATATCGCACGGGAGCAGGCGGGTTTACTGACCTGTTGATATGCCCGCTTCCGCGTGAAGTGTAATATGTAAGATATTCAATGTTCGTATCTTTCCCCAGAGATACTATCATGACCTCAAGCCTGTCCCTGTCCAGTCTTGTAACTGAGACGCCGACATCTGCTTTCACCCCGGCAGGCTCAATATTTACTGCCCAGCTCCCTATAATGATTGTCAGGATAACACACAGGGCAAGGAGCAATATCCACGCGTAAATGAGATTCTTTTCTTTCTTCCATGCGAAAGCAATTTCAGAACTTCGCCTGCTTATCCTGTATCCTGCGTCTTTTGCAGTCATGTTTTTAGCAGATATATCCACACCCATAATTAAAAAAATATTACCTTTGCAACCAGCAAAAAGGTTGCTCCAGGCATTATGCTTCACGGGAGTATATTACTTTCTTGGACCCGTCTTTAAAGGTCACAGTTATCACTACCGGCTTCACTGATGCATTCTGCGTTAGAATATTGGTCGAAAACCCAACATCAACATTAGACAGCAAAGTGTTATTTTTTACGAAAGCAGTCCCGCTCCAGTTCATATATGAGATATTCATGGTCGGCAATGGCGCTGAGCTTGCGGGATCTATGGCTGTGATTACCAGCGTCAAAGTATCGTTATTACGGGAAATGTCCATGCCAACTGTAGTCGGGGTTGTAGGAGCCTTGATCCCCGAGCTCCATGATGATACGATAGCTGCCATAACGACAGTAATAGCTACCATCAGGATAACCGCTATCACGGGCGAAACGCCTCTCTCTTCTTTAAGAAATCCCACACCTTTACTATTTGATTTATTGATTTTCATAGTTAGTTCCCCATTTTAAATTAAGTGATACGTGAGTATATGACCTTCTTGGATCCGTCTTTAAATGTCACAGTTATGATTACAGGTTTCACCGTGTTATTCTGCGTATAAAAATCGGTCGAAGACCCCACATCCACATTTGACAATAACGTGTAATTTTGTAAGAACTCAGTGCCGCTCCAGTTCATGTAAGTGACATTCACGACTGGCAATGGCGCCGAGCTTGCAGGATCTATAGCCGTAATTACCATCGTCAGAGTATCGTTATTACGGGAAATATCCATTCCTACCGTAGTCGGGGTTGTAGGAGCCTTTACTCCCGCGCTCCACGATGAAACGATAGCTGCCATAACGACTGTAATTGCCACCATCAGGATGACTGCGATCACAGGAGATACACCCCTGTCCTCATCCAATACTCTTATATTCCCCAAATTCAAGTTTTTTAGTTTCATAATGATATCCTCAAATAAGTCTCCCTTTATAGGCACTAATTATTATATATAACATTAATATTTATACTTATTGGTTAAGTTATCAAAATCTGATGTTTTTATTAAAATACTTTTTAGAATATTTAATAATACGTAGCGAAAATTTATTAATAAAGGATTACAATGATTATAATAATAATCATCTTAGGATAACTTCAGTATATTTTATAAAAGGTGAGGAATGAGAAAGATGTTCTTACGAAATAACGAAGGTATTTCCCCGGTACTCGGGTTTATTCTCATGCTTGCCATTGGAATCACTATACTGACAACGGTACAATTGACATTTGTCCCGGTCTGGAATACACAGGAGGAACTCAACCACATCAAACTCATGCAGGATGATTTCAGGGTGCTGAAGTCAAATATCGACAGCGGTATCCTGGGAGGAACAACGCTTTCATCGCCTCTGACCATGGGTTTCAAGTATTCCCCGAAGATGCTGGTATATAATCCGTTGGATGAGGCTTATGCATCCCTGGAAATCAGGAATAGCACATGGGTCGAACTCAGGTACAACGAACTGTTGCCTGAAGGTATGACTGATGATACAAGCATAAAGAACATTTACACAGGTAAGATAATCTATGCGCTTAACGGCGCCCGGAATTACAACTCCTTCATATACGAGAATGGCATTATAAGACGAGGGGGATCGAACTTTACTACGAGTTCACAGACAGTACTTGCTAACGATACTATTTTCCTGCCGGGTGTGAAGGCGCTGGATTACGGAATTACAAGCGCTGTTGAGAAAAAGACGATCAATATCTATCCGACCTCACAGCAGAAAAACTCGGTTATAGGCAATAACGTATGGATCACACTGCACATAGACGGGGAGTATGTTGACTGGTGGAAAAAAACACTGGAGAACGAGGGAGCCACCGTAAAAATAGCTGATAACACTAGCGGGATCGTAATTGCCAATGTAAGCAAAAGCCTTGTGATCAAAATGGGCGAAGCATACATCTCCTCATCCCCGGGGATATCTCCTCCCCATGCTCCGGCAAAGAGGATCGTAATGGTACCGGGAACAGCCACGGCGCTCCCTGTTGGCGGGACGACAGAAATCACGGTGGAGGTTCAGGACGAATATAATAATCCTGTTCCCAATGTTCCCGTGAACTTTTATACAAATACTTCATCAGCCGGGCATCCGGGCAATTCGTATGCCAGTGCTGTGCTCTCGCCGGCTTCTGCGATTTCCGGCGCTGACGGCAGGGCGAGCGTGACTCTTTCCACAGCAGATGCAGGATATTATTATATCGACGCAGCCCTTACCGATTACAAAACTACTTTTGTATATTCCGCAGCCTCGCAGGGATATGTTTTAGGGCTCGTTCCCTCGCTTTACAGCCCCGATTCTTATAATATCACCGCCACCCTGAAGGACAGCCTTGGAAATAATGTCATGGACGGAACAATTGTTGTTTTTGATACTGGCGACGGTTCCATAGATCCCGTGGCAGTTCCTGCCGTCAGCGGCAGAGCCAATACCACGCTGAATGTTTCCAGTGCCAGTGGGATAAAGATAACAAATATACAGGTAAAAGACACTTACAGTTATTCTGCCAACATTACCTGGGATACGGTCAATAATATCACAGTGATAGCAAAAAGCGGATATGTTATTAATTCAAAAAATGTCCCGACGAAAGTTAATACCAACGGATGCGTATTTTATGGCACTTCTCCGGGAAACTATGCCATGCAGGCATGCGATATCATCTCATCATGGTCCCATAGCGCAGCGCCCGGTAACCTGCTGCCGGGCACTGCATATTACTTCATCATAAACAGCAGCCGCCCGGGCGGGACAAGTGTAAACAGCACCGAATATATGTTCGTTACATCAGGCGGGGTAGATGTCACGCCTCCTGCAAGTGTAACGGGTCTCATGAATGTCACCTATGCGCCCATGTTCATCAGGTGGTTATGGACAGACCCGGCAGATGCGGACTTTGACCATGTGGAAGTGATGATCGATGATGTGCCCCAGGGAACAGTTGGAAAGGGGATACAGTCCTTCAATGCCTCCTACCTGATGCCGAATAGCCCGCACAATATATCCATAAGAACTGTCGATTCTTCGGGCAATGCGAATGCTACATGGGTAAAGAACAATGCCAGCACCGCGCCACTGTTCACCTTTGTATTTGAGTTTACGAATTCAAGCGGTCTCGGGATAGTCTCGGGCGATAGCAACGCCATGAACGACAGTGATGGTGGAGCGTCCGCGCTGTTGAACAAAACGTCTTCCGGCGGGTCGGCAATGACGGAGAATTACACCTACGTATCAGGCAATACCGCAAATACCGGAACTGTCGCCAGTTTTACAAATATGCAGAGCGCGGCGGACGGTGGGATATTCGCAACGTTTACTGAAGGGGCGGCGGTAACATCCAGAACCAACCGGACAAATAATCCGGGCAAGGTAATTACGACGGGAACACAGTCCGGCTCCTACACCCCGTCGAATCTTGATAATACTGACGGAGCGATTGATATCACCAATCCTGCCATATCAGGAACAACTACCGCAAAAGCTTATCTCATGAATACGTCCAGATCCGGAGTAGGTGGAACATTGTACTGGAATATCAATACCACAAATGGCGTTGCATCGAACACCAGTACGATTATAACTATAAGCGGTACAGCAAATAGGAATTATACGTTCAGACCCGGGCAGAATAACAACAAAGTAACAGGAAATCCGGGTACTGCGCCTGCAGGATACGGCTGGGTTTCCACCGCGTCTGTCAATGGAATTACAGGCGCGGGTACATGGAGTTTCCAGGTCAGGACTGTATCCTCAATTAATACAAGGAACGGGCGGATACTCGTGTATGTTTATAAATACAATGCCACAAGCGGTACCAATACATTCCTTTTTAGTGCGAGCGGAACAGCCAATCATCTCGGTACAACAACAGGAACTACTGAACTGATAACCAGTTCTGCCCAGCCTGAATATGTTTTCAACCCTGATGAATATTTGAAAATCGAGTACTGGCTCAATGCAATAACAGCATCGAACGGTGCAACCCTGAGATTTGAAACAAATACGGCAAATCCTTATGTGCAATACTCAAAAAACATGTATTCCCTGAACACAACATATACCTTCACCGAAACAAATTCAAGCTCATCGTGGCAGAGCATAAGCATACAGGATGGCTCATACGCAGATGCGCTTGCCAATGCCAGCATATTCAATATCACAAGCGGAAGGTGGGAATCGATCCTTGCAGGTTCCTTCAGCGGCGGTACTTCGCCATCCGTACATGTTAATGCTATTATAGGAGCCAGCGGCAATGCAAGCAGCTACAACACAGGCAGCGGTCAGATAAAGCTCATGTACAACTGGACGAACGCTATTTTCAATAATTCACTCGGTATTGACCTGATAAATGTTACCGTGGCTTATACTGCAAGCACATACAGCCTTAATATCACCACCAGCACGACCAATGTTTCCCAGGATGTTAATTCAAACTACTACCTTGAAATTAATTATTCTAGGGATGCAGGCGAGACGGGGTATGATGTTTACGTTTACAACGGGACTGACTGGAACCTTAAAGGCAGCCTGACATCATCTTCATGGAGCCTCGCCAATTTCACGCTTGGCAATTCAGAGATAATAAACGGGAATGTTAACGTTCTTTATCTTGACCAGAACCCTGCGGGCGGCGTCCAGGGAAACCTTTACATCGATTACCAGCGCGTTCATAATTACACTCCTGCAGTTCCAGCCGGTTATCATCTTGATATTATTGCAAACACAACCGGCATACCGGATGCATCTTCCCATAAGCTCAGGTTAAGATACAATGCCACGGGAGATAACTTCACCCTCAGTGTTTATAATGTCACAGCCTGGAACATAAAAGGAACTCTTAACAATAGCGCCATGACCTATGTGGAAGTGCCTTTGAATACCGACGAATTACTCCCGGACGGGATATTTACTCCATTTACGGTTAACAGCCTGAACCGATACTATGTTCTCGTCCGCTACGTGGATGAAAGCTATTCAAAACAGGGCAAACTTTACCTTGATTACCAGGGGGTGTTCTCATCATGAACCATCAAAAGAAACTTTCTATAATCTTTTGGTATTGCAAAATTAAAAAGCAAAATAGCCACAGAGACGCCGAGGGCGCAGAGCCATTATTTCTCAGTGTTCTCTGCGCCTCAGTGGCTAATTTTTTATACCAAAAACCAGACTATTTTACAAACCATATAAAAACTCCACAACCAATAAAAAGGTGATACTATGCCACTGAACAGAATCCCGACAGCAATCCCGACCCTTGACACCATAATCAAAGGAGGCTTTCCTTCCGGTTCGCTCGTGCTTCTTATCGGCGACGCCGGAGCAGGCAGTACCGAATTCGCATATACATCTGCGGCTTTGCATTCCATGCTTAAGAAAAAACCGGAAATCATGAGAACCGCAAGCGATCAACTGAAATTACTCCTCCAGAATAATGAGAACCTGAAGTTCCCGGAAAGCATCTGCTATATTTCCTTTACGCACACAAAGGAAGACCTGCTCGCAGAACTGGGGCATGCATTCACGCCTGACTTTCCCGAAGCCCTTTCCGGGAACCTGTTCTTTAAAGACCTCTCGCCAACCTCGTTATTCCCATCCCGTAATAAAGAAGACTGGATGAGTATCAAAACACTGAAATCCATTGATGAAGAGCGGGAGATAATGAAAGAGCTCGTATCAACTCTTGATGCCAATGCGCCGGGCAACCTCGTGGTGATCGACTCTTTGACCTCACTTTTTCGTTCATGCAGCACGTACATGTGCTGGAACGACTACGTCGCTTTCCTCGAAGAACTGCAGCGAAGAGCCAAGAAATGGGACGGGCTCGTATTTGTCCTGCTCGGAAGAGGTGTGTTCGACAGGATGAGGGAAGAGGAGTTGATGGGTGTGGTTGACGGCGTGCTTGTATTCGAGTGGTTTGAAGAAGGTTTCTCAAGGCAGCAGGCTATGTACATGAAAAAGTTCAGGGGATTAATGCCGCATATTGCCCGGGATTTTATTATCAGGTTCGATACTATGGTTACGAATACGGATGGATTCGTGGTGACTAACGTCAAGCGCATATTCGGGCGGAAATGAGTGCGATCTATGGATATCAGGAAACATGCATTTAACCTTCTCGTCGTTATCGTTCCGGTCTTCCTGATCGGATATTCACTTGAGTATCTAAAAAATTTCCCCGGGCAGGCAGGTGACTATTTCAGGATATCAACTGAACTCCTGCCGCTTGTCCTGTCTTTTACAATATTCGTGATAACATGGTATCCGTACGGCAAAAGCAGGGACTCGCATTCCCTTTTCACAGGCGCGGCATTCCTGCTGATCGGGGTGTTATCTCTCTATCACATGCTCTCCTATCCTTTCATGCCGGCTTTTATAACGCCCAATTCTTTTCAAAAGTCGGGTTTTTTCCAGGGCATGACGCTTATGGCAACATCTATCCTGTTCCTCACAAGCGCGTATGTCCATAGCGGCACCCTGCCCCGGATACTGAAAAAACAAGTCCTTTTCGCGGCAGTGAACCTTATTTCGTTAATCCTTCTGACCTGGGGTCTTGTTTATAACCGTGAAATACCCGCCATAGTCTTTTCAGACGGGAATGCTTCCGGCAGCCTCTTATTTCTCATTGTCATTTCATCGTTGATTATTGGATATTCGATTTTTCCCTATCTTAAAAGGTTTCGCGAGAACCCGCAAGATCATGTAGTATTCTTTATTTACGGTCTTGTCATCCTCATATTCAGCAACATTTCACATATTTTTTCAGACTATGCCGGGAACCTTCTTAAGGCTGCATGTTTTTACTTCATATATCTTGCCGTTTATAAATCATCCATAGAACTGCCGTATGAAAATTTAAACCTGGCTGAGAAGAAGCTGCGCGTTGTGGCAGAGGAAAAGTACAGGAACCTCGTTGACAATGCCAACGATGCCATAATTACGACAGACCTTGAGGGGAGAATAATAACATGGAACATGAGTGCACAGAAAATATTCGGCTGGAGGGCAGACGAGGTGGGTGGAAAGAAACTCTCAATGTTATTGATCCCCCCGGATAAACAGGCAGAGAACGAACAGCTTATCCACGGCATCCTTACGGGAAAGAACCTGTCAGGCGTCGAATCAGTACATAAGAAAAAGGACGGGGGCAAAATAAACGTAAGTCTCACCGTTTCCCCGATATATAATGCAGAGAGAAGGATCACCGGTCTTTCATGCATTATCAGGGATATCACA
>CABMHZ010000277.1 GCA_902386115.1 uncultured archaeon
ATGAGGAATCCCCTCCCACGACGACAAGCCCGCCGCCTCCTCCGACAAAATCCTTGAGCGGATCGCTTCCCAGCATCGCTGCGTTCTTATTATCTATTATCACCGCCCTGTATTTTGAGAGATCGTCGGGCACAGAATCAGCGCGGTCAACCGCATACAGGCTGTCGATAATAGTGTATAGCGGCGATCCGGTATCATCCGCGATCGCAAGTACCTTTGGTTTTGGCACAACGTACACGGATTTATAGAACTTATTGTTCGTTGGGAACCAGTCCTCCCCGTCAGGTGTTATGTCAGCTTCAATCCTGTGCGTTCCAAGAGTATTGAAGGTATATGAGACCTGAATGGTCTTTATCCGTTCAGTCTGGACAATATTTTTGCTTTCATCCGGCAGGCTCACGGGCTTATCATCTATACTGACATCAAGCCTGTACCGTGCGCCGTCGCCAGCCTGCCTCACAACGATATTGAAAACGTTCTCGTTCCCTATGATGAGGTTCTTGGCTCCCGTGATCTCGACACTCATATCATTGTGGACAGGTGTCTGCTGGACCGCGAATACACGCGTTCCTGTCTTTGAAACGAGGGTGATGGCATCGGACAGGTCTTTCCCCGAATTGCTGTTCCCGTCGCTCACCAGCACTATGTTATTATTATCAGAGGCAGCTATGATCTCATCTCCTACGGGAGACGATAAGCCAGCGAACTGCCTGGAAATGGTCGGGGTCTTTGATTTTATTGCATCATAAATTTTTGCCCCCGTATCCTTATTGAACAGGTCCATGCTCATTGTCTGGTCAGTGAGGACAGTTATTCTTGGGGCGTCATCCTTCACTGTTGTCATGCCCATCGTAAAAGGCGAAGCGAGCGCAGTTATCAGGAGGGACAGGATGATAACGCGTGAGAGTATGAGATATTTTGAGACTCCTTTCCTTATGGCATACAGCCCTCCGAGCACGACCGGGCTTATCAGCAGGAACACAAGGGGATTTGCGAACTGGGGTGGAAAATCCATTACAGTTCACCTCTCCAGTGCAGGTAATACAATTCAAGTATCACGAGTAAAATAGCTATTATGATAAGATAGACAGCAAGATCCTTTGGTGCGCGGACTGTCTGGGTTGTGTAGGAAATTGGCTTCTGTTCAGATGGCTGCACAGATATACCGCTTCCCGCAAGGTTTGATTCCTTTTCGTCGTACAGGTTCACAGCCACGTCCTTTCCGGGCAAATTGTATATCCCGACCTCATCAAGGAGCAGGAGCTCTGTCGTGACGCTTTCGCTCGGGGTCTTTACCGTCTCACGCGCCGGCAGATTGATGTACTGCCCCGTCTTCGCGTTATATTCACTCACGTCAAGGCTCCCGGTTATCCATTCAAGCATCTGTTTCCAGAAAAGCGGATATTCGGGAAGCGCATGGAAATCGTTCCAGACCATCGTATTCAGCGGGTCAAAAATATTATCGCCTGCCGGGTCTGCAAGACCTGAATATATCACTATCCCTTTTCCGTACTTCCAGTATGCAAGCATGGGGGACTTGTCCCCGCCTTCAACAAGTGACACTGCCCCTCTTTTCAGGGTGGCTTTGAAATGTTTCTTGACATTAATTGTGCCAATCGCGATATTCTCTGTCATCCTGCTTCCCTGCACAATGTTAAGAGAGGTCTCATTAGAGATCTCACCAAGTTCAACAGGGAGCATGTCCATATTCGTAAGATCCGGGGATGCTATTATCACGGCTGTTCTTCCGCCATTTACGTGGTCGGAAAGGCTTTTTACGCCATCAGGGGAAAGGGAGCCGCTAACGAAAACAATGGGATACGTCGAGAGCGGCGGTATGCTGTTAGTACCGGTTTTCGTAACTGTCGTAAAAGGAATAAGCTTCAGAGCCACGATCGAAGGGGTTTTTGGATTGTCAGTGATGTACAGAACATCTTTTTTTACAGAAACCGGTATTATGACATAGGCGTTATCATCCACGGCAAGTGCATCGTTTGGGTTGATAGATATTTTTGTTGTTCCCGGAGCGAGGTTGCTTATCGTGAAATATTCATTCGACTCGGGCTTAATATCAAGGTTCGTTGTAAGGATGTTCACATCATCAGTTGAAGCCTCAAGCTTGACAGTCTGCGAAACTTTGTTGAAATTATGGACTATTATCTTGTAATCGCTCCCTTCGAACGCTCCTCCCACTATCCCGATATTGTCCGTCCTGCCGGTCACAGTAACAAAATCAACACTGATGCCGTTTGCTTCAACAAGGCTCTTTGTAACTGCCGGATCTTCCCCGTTCCAGGTTGCAAAGTCGGAAACTACGACCATCCTGCCTCCTTCCGGAAGCATCTGCCGCCCGAGCTGCATGGCGGCTGATATATCTGCGCTTGTGGCTTTTGCCTTTAATTTTTTCAGGGTATCAGAAGCGCTCCCGGCAGGCACGTCTTTCACCACCATCACGGGCACATTCTCTGCAAGTATGATCGTGTTCATGGAACTTGTGAATTTATTCGCCTCAGTAACAGCCCTGTCAAACCTCCCGTCTGCCTGCATGCTGGCTGAGGCGTCAAGGATCAGCACAGTACGCCCGCCGCCAAGCTCCTCGTTAGCGATTATGAACGGTTCGGCGACTGCAAGCGATGTGAGTATCAGGATAAAAAGCTGGATAAGGAACAGGGGGTCTTTCAGGAACTTCCTGAACACGTTGAGCCGCTTCTTCCTCTCTATGTCCATCAGGAACATGAGCGAAGGTATCTTTATCTTAAGGGGTCTTGGGCGCAGAAGATAAATGATGATAAGCGGGATAATCGAAAGAAGCGCATACAGCCCCATCTGATTTGCGAATTGGACGGGGTTGGCAAGAAGTGATGTCAGCGGATCAGCCATTTTTCACCTCTATAATTTATTAATCTTTTTAATTGCAGTATAATCATATCAATCACTGTATGCCGCCACAAATTTTAGCCCATTAAAATGAATCATATGGTCGGGGTTGTTCTCTATCCATACCTCTGTTTCCCATGCAATATTATCAATATGCCTCTTAAATTCATGAAAATCTGGAAATGCGCTGACATATATCTTCCTGGCTGTGCAATTCTCTAATGTGCTCTCTAATTCTCGTTGACGTTTGGGAGATAATGGACCATGCGCTGTTACAGGTTCTATCAGGAAAAGCTGGTTTTTTTGTCTATCATAAAGAATGACATCAGGCAATTTATCATGTTCCGTTATCGGAATTTTCAATTCATTTAATAAATTTTCGTCTGTATATAACAGTTTCCTTGCAGCATCTCCCACATATACAACCTTTGTATCCGGGCAAAATCTTGCTCTGAATTCTTTAATTATCTTTATCTGGAGTTCATTGTGCTTGCCAGGTGAAAATTTAACAGAAGTTCCGTCGGGCAAATCAACAGGTATAAGATATTTATTCTTACGTTTCTCGTACTTATCGATCAGTTTGCCTTTACTCTTCACGAATTCCTGTAAAGCAGATTGCCAATTTGGTGTCCCATATTTTCTTATGACTTCTAAAGCATCATCCGAAATTGAATATACAGTATTGGGACTGTTTGTTGGTCTGAACGGATCGTCGGGATTTCTAATAACTATTCCAGCCTGCTCGAATTGATGGATGGTTTGGCGCCTGATCGTTTCCCTCGTATTTTCAGCATATCGCCTGGAATAATTTTCCTGAATAAAAATAAGAATATCATGAATCCTTACAGTTCGCTTTTTTGATTCTGACCAGGGCGAATCTGGGTCTAAATTCACAAGCGCCAGTAATGTCAATCCCGATCTTTCGTTGTGTTGTGCTTTGGGCAATCCCAGAGCTTTTAAGATATCAACTGCTTCTTCGATTTCACTCATTTTTTGACATCACCCGTTCAGGCTTTGTGTTTCAATCTTCAATCCCAGAATTCCTGCAATAATGCCGTCTAAATCTATTCCATTCTTATAAGATTTAGATTCATAAACCGCCTTTCCGATCTTTCTGATATTTTCAATATCGGGCAATGGTAAACTCCTGATATCTGTGGCATTTACCTGTGTATTGCCATTGAGCGATCTGAAGAATTTGTCAATAATAGTCGTATTTAATAATGAAGCAATACCGAATGCTTCATTGACCGATAATGCTCCGCCCGGTTTATGGATGTAATTTACATGGTTCTCTATTCCCACGTGTTTAAATGGAAATTCGGATTCTAACAATACAGATGCATATAATCTGCGTTCCTGCTCTTTTGAGCTGAACCGTTTAACGAGCACGTAATTTTTTACAGGCAATAGAAGATATTTTGTTTCGCTTGATACCTTAATCGCAGACGATTTTTTTTCTTTATGAATAGACAACACCACATTCATGTCTTTCATATTATGCATCCACAAAAGAGGGACAGATGCGGGTTTTTCTGTTAATTCCGGTAGTAAGAACTCTTCAGCCCGAAAAGATACAACCGGGCCTGTGGATATTTCCAAACCCAACTCTTTCAATGTGTGGGGCCATGAATCAATAACATCCAGTATTTCAATATCGAGAGGCGAGGTAGGTATTCTTATGAATATATCGCCATTTTTGCGAAATATTACGTCTTCTGATTGAACTTCTAGTTTGCTTATTTTGTCAAAATGTTTGTTTTTGCTTTCACTTATGATTATTTTATTATGTTTTTCTATATCTTTTAATTTTTTTGCCTTTATGATTATATTCTCTTGAAGAACGTCGTCCTGATTAAAAATTTCTTTTCTTGACTCAAAAATATGGATATTCGTTATCCGGGCGTTTTTCAGGAACCATTGCCTGAATTTTTTATAATACAAACCCGAACAAAAGCTCCTTGGAGTGATAAATACCATTTCTCCTTCGGCTTTTAACATGCTCGCTGACAATGCCATAAAAAGAGCATATATGTTAGGCTGTCCTGATATCAATTCATTCATTATGCTTGCTTGAGGAGATTCAATGTCTAATTTATAATACGGGGGATTTGATATTATGAAGTCATATAAAACGGGTTTCTCACCATTCCACAATAAATCTGACTTTGTAAAATAGCTTTTATTTTGTAAAATATAATCCTTGTCGCAAATATTGTATTCAACATCGAGTCCGTTCTTTTCTAATTCTGATTTGCATGATCCTAAAACCATTTTTAAAAATGGTAGAATATTTGGGTCATTCTCGTAAGCATCTATGATTAAGTTCCCGGTTTTTCCATTATTTAATAATCTCTCGCAAAAAGCAGCAGACAGGATTCCTGTTCCTGCTCCCGGGTCAAGAAGACGAATTTTTTTATGGGTAATATCAAAAAGACTTACCATGAACGAGCTTACCTGTTCAGGAGTGAAAAACTGCCCTCTGTGCTTTCTGCTTTCACTACTATTTGTATTTGAATACAATTCAGTAAGTCTCTGCGCGTAAGCTGCCAATCCTTCTTCTTTGCCTCTTTCAGGAATTTTCATAAGCAATTCTAATTTCATAATATTTGTTAATAACCTCTATTTTTCAGCGGCTTCTCTCTTGTTTATGATCTGGAAAATAGCATCAAAGACCGGCATATCCGTGGTCACGGTATGGAAGTCAGCCCCGACCTGGAGACTCGGCTCTTTTATCTTTGCTATATGGTCAGCAAGGCGCTTCTGATATTCTGCGCGAAGGCGCGGGCTCGAATAAATATCGAGTTTCTGGTCTGTCTCAAGGTCTATCAGCCTTGCCTCGCCTCCAAGGTCAAGGTTCTTCTCCACAGGGTCAAGCACCTGGATGAGCACAAGTTCGTTATCCCCGAGCCTGAAAATAGCGTTCCTGATTGCAGCCGGGTCTGCCATGAAATCCGAAATAACAATAACGAGCGACCTTGATTTGATGATACTTGCGTATTTTTCCATGCAGTAATCGAACCTTGTCTTTCCTGAAAGCTCCGTGCTGTTGA
This sequence comes from uncultured archaeon, assembly GCA_902386115.1. Lineage (GTDB taxonomy): Archaea > Halobacteriota > Methanosarcinia > Methanosarcinales > Methanoperedenaceae > Methanoperedens. The sequence goes on from CABMHZ010000277.1 coordinate 5,931, forward strand.
GAAGGTTAATTGTCTGCGAGAGATACTTTCTCCCTCTCTTTGGTTTTATGATGTTTATCTCCTCTGAGAATGTGGACACCCCGAACTTCTCGTTATCTTTTGTGACAAGATATGCAAATCCAAGCGCAAGCATCGCAGCGTATTCGAACTTATTCCGGAAATCCATGCTTTTGCTGGTATCAAGCAGGATATGAGTGGTAAGGCTCTTTTCTTCCTCGAATTCTTTTACATAGAGCTTCTCAGTGCGCCCGTACACCTTCCAGTCTATTATCTTGAAATCGTCCCCCCGCGTGTACTCGCGGTAGCTCACAGGCTCCATGCCCCTGCCTTTCAGTATTGAGCGGCGGCTTCCGCTGTATGCTGTGGATACGCGCTTACGCACCATGAATGAGAAGCGGTCAAGCTCCTTGAAGAACGATGTATCGATCATTATTTTACGGTTTTCAGGATGTCCGATATTACCTGGTCGGTTGTCATGCCTTTTCGCTCTGACTCAAATGTAAGTATGACGCGGTGGCGAAGCACCGGATATGCCATTGCATCTATGTCTTCCGCGCTCACGTAATTCCGACCGCTCATCAGAGCCCTGGCTTTTGCAGCAAGGATGATGCCGATAGAAGCACGCGGGGATGCGCCGTACTCGATGTTCTCGTTCTTGGCACGTGTTGCGATCACTATGTTAATAGCCCTGCTCTTGATGTCTTCCGCAATCGGAACGTCGCGGGTGAGCCTCTGGAGATCAAGCACTTCGTTCTTGGAAATGACTTTATCCACCGACGGCATGATATTCTTTGTATAACGGTTCACGATCTCATTCTCATCAGTCTCGGTCGGGTAATCCATCAGGATCTTCAGGAGGAACCTGTCCAGTTGCGCCTCAGGGAGAGGATATGTGCCTTCCATCTCTATTGGGTTCTGGGTTGCAAGCACGAAGAAAGGCTTATCGAGAGGATAGGTCTTGTTACCCACAGTCACCTGCTTTTCCTGCATCGCCTCAAGCATTGCGCTCTGGGTTTTCGGTGACGCCCTGTTTATCTCATCCGCAAGAACTATGTTCGCGAACACAGGTCCAGGTTCAAAGCGGAACTGCTTTTTCCCGCCCACGTCCTCGATGATGTATGTGCCCGTAATATCCGAGGGCATGAGGTCGGGAGTGCACTGTATCCTGCTGAATTTAAGGTCAAGCGCCTTTGAAACCGTGCTTATGGTAAGCGTTTTCGCAAGTCCGGGATTGCTCTCCACGAGTGCATGGCTGTTGCACATGATGGCTATCAGTATTTGTTCCACGGCTTCGCGCTGCCCCACGATGACCTTGCCTATCTCATCGAATAGTTCCTTGAATATCCTGTTTGAGCTTGTGTATGTCTCATTACTCATTATTTTACCTCTCTTTTTAGATCTTACTCCTTTCAACCGCAAATTTATTGATAAGCTGCTTTTCCGTCTCTGTTTTTTGCATCAGCAGGCTGTATCCCCCGTCAGAGACGTTGGAACCCAGCACGTCCACCGGGTATGCCGCAGACTTAATGAACTGGTTCTGGGTCTGGCTTTGCCGGGTCAATATAAAACCGGATTCATATCCGGGGAAAATGGTAAGGTCGATATTCTTACCCTCAATGGTTGCGATTTTTGGTTTTCCCGTAATGTTTCCGCCTCCCTCCTGACCTGCCTTGTTGAAATCCTTCGGGTTTCCTGCCACTTCTATCGTCTGGTTTCCCGATTCACCTGCACCTGTTATAGTTTTACTTAAATCTTCAATTGTTTTCGGTGGTATCTGGTACGGCGTCGGATTCTGCACAAGGACCAGCGTTCCTGCAAGGAATATGCCGGTTATCAAAAGCTTTGAGAAAACCTTTCCGGTCGTTAATATCTGTGCTGAAGAAACCTTATCGAGCGCCCCGGATACATCGCTTTTCAGGGAATCAACGATGTCGTTGGACTCTTCCCTGTTATCATAAGCAGTCCTGAGTTTTTCTTTCAGGTCTGTGATCTTTTTTTCTATCAAAAGATACAGGTTTATTTTTTTGTCATTTCTGTGAAGTAAAAAAGCGAAGACTGCACCGAGCAGCAAGGCAATGGACGGAGGAACGTAGTGGACAGGAACAGGCAGATAGAAGTTTGTCTTGTTTATGAAATATTCCACGTTTAAAATGATGAATATAGAAGAAAATATGCTGAAAATTGCGACAAAGTCAAGTAAGAACAGCACCCGCATCCTGCTGAAAATATTGGATTTCAGTTTCTCGAGCTTGATAAGAAAATCATCCATTAAGTCAACTTCCATGACTTTATTACTTTTAATAATATTAAGTCTTGGGATAATCCCGCATTGTCCGAAAGGTTTTTCTATACTTAGCCTTATTTCGGAGATAATCCCATGGTTCAGGTGGCTATTCCCGAAGGATAGATATACGATGCCGACGATGATAAGCTTCCTGTGTGCCCAGATAGCTCAGCCTGGGAGAGCGCTGCGCTGAAGACGCAGATGTCCCCGGTTCAAGTCCGGGTCTGGGCATTAAGGTTTTTGTTACTAGTATAACAATTCCAAAATAACATAACAATATTTATTAGTAAAGAGCGCTAATATAATAATATGCCATTTTTAAGCCAGCGCTCGAAACTACAATTGACTGAAAAGGAAATCGAAAATCTAA
>CABMHZ010000278.1 GCA_902386115.1 uncultured archaeon
CGCTGCACAAGCATTTCCGCATAATCCTCGTTATCACGCATAAAGGAGCGTATGACATCCCTGATCTCGTCCCCGATTTCAACGAGAGTTTCAATTTCCATTATGTTCTCCGAAAATAGATATTGTAGAATCAGCAGCAATTCTTGCGCATTCATCAATACCCATCTTATCGCTGTCTAACACTATCTCAGGATTAGGCGTTTCTTCATAAGGAACATTGACACCCGGGACAGACGCGCCTTTCTGTGCTGATTTTTTATAGATATGCTTTGGCGAGAAAACGGCTTTCCTCTTCTCCTCGCGTTCCATGCATATTTCAAGCGGGCACCTGATATAGACCTCTGCAAAATGCGGGATAATGCTGCGGGCTGCATCGCGGTATCTTCTCCTGTTCGCAGTGGCGTCAATAAAGACATTGACTCCGCACTCAGTCAGAAGTTTTGCCATGTAGGCAAGCGAGGCATACACGATATCACGCTCTTCTTCAGTATATCTGGGATCCGGAGTCAGCACACGGCGAATTTCATCAAGCTGAAGGATCTTTACTTTAATACCTTTTTTTTCAAGAATTGCGGCTGTAGAGGAAGCTATCATCGTTTTCCCGCTTCCCGGAATGCCAGTGAACCAGACTGCAAAAGCCATATTTCCCTACAAGTATGAATTAACGTCCATATAATCGAACACTTCACTGTCCAGGACATTGTTGATAAAATTAAACAGTTTCTTCCTGACGCCGGGGTCAAGGTTCGGATACCATATCGGGCTTGCTACCACAAGGCTGCGGAACACATAGAATGGCTGTATCACTTCAAGCAGTTCCTTGTCGCCTGTTCTTTCAAGGTAATTATCGAAGAAGAGTTCATACATCTGTGCAAATGGTCCTGCAAGCTCCCCGTATTTCTGTAACGAGTAGAACAGGTAATTCATCGTAATGGAAGATACATCATCAGCAGCCTCGCCCCATTCTCCCCGGCTTCGGTCAAGCACCGTAAAATCACTACCACTGCGGAACATTATGTTCCAGGGATGGAAGTCGCCATGCGTCATGCAAAGCCTGTGCGTACGTCCTTTGATCCTGTATCGCCAGTCCACGCATTTTTTTTCTATCTCACAAAGGTCATCCCATGTCACGAAATCAAGATCATCGGGGTAGCTGTCCGTCAATCCCATAATGCATTCCCCGTGCCCGACCGTGTCCCTTATCTTTCGAAGGTAAAGTTCACGGTCGTGATGCCTGTTCCCGTGTATCTCTGCAAGATATGTGGAAAGAGCTTCTGTCCTTTCAATGTCAAGAGGCGTGAGGTTCCCGTCTTTTTTTATCCTCTCAAGGTCAAGGAAATACTCTTTTCCCTCGATCTTTTCCATTAAAATGAAATACTCATCAGCTTTTCCTGATGAAAAAAGCTCGCCTTTCGCGGTAAAATATCCCACGTCCAGCGAGTGCACATGCCCGGGCAGGTTATTAAAAACCGAATTCTGCCATATCAGTATCTGCGCCCTGTCCGAGAAATGATCGTGCCCGAAACCCTTCTGAACGCGCATGGATGAAAGCACCACTGATTGTTTTTTCCCGGCTGCCTCAAAATCTATGAGGTAGGGCTTGCCGTATCCGAACCCTTTTATGCCTTCCTCGACTTCGACCGGAAGCCCGCCGAGTTCGCTGATGCCGGTTACTTTTGACTTTCCGTACATCCCTGTTAAGTAATCCTCAACTGCTTTTACCTGGAGCTGCATTATGTTCCCATTTCCCAGGAATGCAGGTATTTTTCCTGCTCTTTTGTTAGCGTTTCTATCTCGATGCACATGGCTTCAAGCTTGAGTTTCGCTACGCGGCTGTCTATTTCCACCGGAACCCTGTAAACCTGTTTCTCAAGCGACCTCCCTTTTTCAGATATGTACTTTACTGCAAGCGCCTGGTTGGCAAAGCTCATGTCCATGACCTCTGGCGGGTGTCCGAACGCGCTTGCAAGGTTCACGAGCCTGCCTTCTGCAAGCAGGTAGATCCTTCGCCCGTCTTTCATGGCGTACTCCTGCACGTCGTTCTTTATCTGGCTGACCTTCTTTGACATTTTCGTGAGCGCCGGGATGTCTATCTCCACGTTGAAATGACCCGAATTGCATACTATCGCCTGGTCTTTCATTACCTTGAAATGCTCCTCGCGAATGACAGCGATATCGCCCGTCACTGTTATGAAAAGGTCACCCACTTTTGCAGCTTCTTTCATCGACATTACCCTGAAGCCGTCCATGACAGCCTCAAGCGCTTTTCGCGGTTCGACCTCTACAACGACCACGTTGCCGCCAAGACCGCGCGCGCGTGATGCGACACCGCGACCGCACCAGCCGTAACCTGCTACAACGACTGTCTTTCCTGCGAACAGGATATTAGTGGCGTTCAATATCCCGTGTAAGGTGCTCTGCCCCGTGCCGTAGCGGTTATCGAACATCATCTTTGTCTCTGCGTCGTTCACTGCGACGACAGGGTATTTCAGCGCACCCTCGGCTGCCATCGCCCTGAGCCGGATGACGCCTGTCGTGGTCTCCTCGCACCCACCCAGAATGTCTTTGATGAGTTCCTCATGCTTTGAGTGGACAAGCGCGATCGTGTCTGCCCCGTCGTCAAGGGTGACGTTCGGTTTAATCTTGAGCGCCTCTTCGAGGCATTCGTAGTATTGTTTCTCGTTCTCGCCTTTTATGGCATAGGTCTTTATGCCTTCGGAAGCAAGAGCCGCAGCCACATCGTCCTGGGTGCTGAGTGGATTTGAGGCTGTGAGTGCGATACTTGCGCCTCCTGCTTTCAGTGTATAAATAAGATTAGCTGTTTCAACTGTAACATGGAGGCATGCCACCACGTTGATGCCCTTCAGGGGTTTTTCCTTCTCAAATTGCTCTTTTATTTTCTGGAGGACTGGCATGTGCCTTCGCGCCCATTCGATCCTCTGCTTTCCTTCTTCTGCGAGAGTTATGTCTTTTATGATATAATCTTTCATCGTAATCCCTGTTTATAAAACAGGGGTGAAATGTTTTAGAAGGTAATTAAATCTGTTGGTTTTGATGTTTGAAAGTAGTTCACAGGCAGAAGCAGGTAGAAGCTTTTTAGAGAACAAATCCGGTTAAATCCTGCAATCCTGTCTGATATTATAAATAATCATAATTAATTTCCGGCGCTCGCCATTAAAAATAATCTGCATTGCAGTAAAGAAAAAAAACCGCAGATGAAAACGCCCGGAGTCGTGCCTCTGGAGGGCGCATCCACGTATGCCCCGCAGGGGCATACGTGTCTATGCATTGCGGCGGGCATGACGCCGATGAACGCAGATTTATTGTGCCGGGTCGATACAGGCGCGTCGCGGGCTCGCTGCTACGCTCCGGGGGACGCGCGCGGAGGGGGAGGAGGCTGGGGATAATGTATTCATAAAATGATAATAGCGTAGCAAAACATACAGTTTTTCTTTTTTCCACAGGTCAAGAGAGACTTTTTTTTCTCAAACAAGGCATCCTCTTTTTTCACGTCCCGCGTGAGGAATATCTTTTTATATCGATATCTCTATAATAGATATTAAGGGTTGATTAATTTATGGTTTCTATGGTTCAGGCTAAGAATTTAGGTGGAATTGGTATCACATTTGAATTGACCGTCATTACGATAAATTGGATAGTGCTAATGGCTTCAGGCACATTGCTGAGCGTCCTGTTATGGCGGCGATAGGCTATGAAAGCAGTCGTTGTCTATGCGAGCAAATACGGATCCACGAGAGGCATCGCCGAGTTCATCGCTGAGAAGTTCCGGCAAACGGGAATGCAGGCGGAAGCCAGACACACAGGCGATGTCCAAAATCCCGGCGACTATGACGCCTTTGTGATCGGGAGTGCGGTCTATATGGAGCACTGGCTGAAGGAGGCGAAGGAGTTTGTGACTGGAAATCGCGATCTCCTGGCCAATCGGCCGGTGTGGCTTTTCAGTAGCGGTCCGCTGGGAACCCGGACCACAGATGCCCAAGGTCGAGATCTGCGCACCGTCGCAGAGCCCAAAGAGATCGCCGGGTTCAGGGATATCATAAAGCCCCGCGATCACCGGGTCTTCTTCGGAGTATATGATAGCAGCAAGCTTGGATTCGGTCACAGGATGATGCGGATATTGCCAGCCGCCCGTAATTTGTTTCCCGAAGGCGACTTCCGCGACTGGAATGATATCGAAGCGTGGGCCATCAGCATCGCCAGAGCGCTTGAAACTCCACAGGCAACACCTGGATCAAATGAGGGTGCCCAGGAAGGATAGTGAGACCACATCACGAGGTTTGCAGGATTGCAAACACGGAGGAAAAATCTGTGAAAATCCGTTCCATGTCATCCGTGTTCGCTTCCATCGCAGTGCGGGCTCGCTGCCCGGCGCGCCGGGGGAAGCGCGCGGAGAGGAGGGTGCAGGAAGATGGGCAGGATAGGAGTTCAAGGGAGTTGTAATCAATATTTTATTTGACGACTTAAAATAATTACACATATACGCTTGAAATGCAAATAAAGCTCCAATTATTATGAAAGAGTGGCTGTGAAATGAATATCCATTATTATATTGATCCAGAAACCGATCAGCCGCATATTTACACCCATCATGTATCTGAAGCTGAGGTAGAGGATGTCATATCGAAGCCGGGAGAAGACAGGTCTGGCAAAGATGGTTCCAGGGTTGCCCTAGGTCAATCTCGAGCCGGACGGTATTTGAAGGTTATATATGTAATTGACCTTGAGCCAAAAAGTATTTTTGTCATAACGGCGTTTGATTTAACTGGTAAGCCATTGGTGGCTTATAAACGCAGGAGCCGAAAGAAACATGAAAAAAAGTAAATTTCCAAAAGGATGGGATGAGAAGAGAGTGAAGACGGTTCTTGCTCATTATGAACAACAGACTGAAGAAGAAGCAATGGCGGAAGACGAAGATGCTTTCATGAGCAGGACACGAACGGCAATGGAAGTCCCAACTCAGTTAGTTTCCAAAATTCGGGAACTTATCGCAAAAAATAAAGCATCCCAGAGTGCTTAAAAAGCCGCAATAAAGCTTGTTTGATCTCTTTTCTTTATTTTAAAAAAGAAATATCTGTGCATCTTTATCTTTGTTAATCCTGTAAATCCTTTCCAATATTTATAACAAATTCTAATTAATATCCGGCGCTCGTCCTGAAAGATATTCTGCATTTCAGAAAAAAAACCGCAGATGAACGCGGATGAACGCAGATTTATTGTTCCGGGCTGTACAGGCGCGGCACGGGCTCGCTGCCTGGCGCGCCGGGGGGCGCGCGCGGAGAGGAGGCGCTATTCAAGTTCATTTTTAAATATCATCAAGTTTAAGCTGGATTCCTTTTCTTTTCTGTGGATAGAAGAGGCCTATAATTATCCATGTACCAAATCGGAAGTGAGTCCCCATAAAAAAATACAGGTCTCTTGTTTTCATAAAATCAAAAAATTTAGTTTTTATTTTAGCTTCTATGATTTTCTTATCTTTTTCTTTACGCATGAGATTTCTTGCAAGCTCATTTAGTTCCCAATCTATCAAAATTATATTATGACCTTTACATTCAGGTTCGTCTTTGCACTTGAATTGATATCTCAATTCCACTGGCATCTTCACTTTTTCCCGCTTTTCGAGATAATCATCCGCAAGCGTGAAATATGTCTGTTCATCGTAAATATCAGTACTGTTTATTATTACATCAATCCCGGCTAATTCTGGTTTGATCACTCCCAGACTGGCACCCTCTTTTTTCAATTTTTCAATAGAAGAAACCAAAGGCATGATTCGCTGAAGTATTTCCTCATCATTTAATTGAGATTCAAGATTTTCATGAGTAGTGACTTTTCTGCTCTCACTTCTTTTATCGTTATCAGGATCTGCCAGAGTTACATCGATGAGGTCTTTTTTCCCGAAATCAACCAGCCTTTCTCCGTAGCTGAATTTAAAGGGATATAATCTTCTCCACTCATTTTTTTCATTTATACCTGCTACACAGATCAAATATCCATATCTTTCACTTTTTTCGGGTATTGCTCTGACAAGCACAAGGACTTTTTCTTTCAAATGTGTGTTACGGCTCCATGTTGTTTTTCTATATAATTTGCAATAATTCCCCTGTGGCACATATTTATGTTTGCTTCAAAGCACATGAGCGCCACTCTACGTTTTTCACTTAATTTTATTATTTGCAGAACCTGTTCATGTTGCTGCACTAAGGTCGTAGCCTTATATTGTTTGAATAAATCCTGGTAATCATTAATAGTGAACAGATTTTCTCTTAACTCCCCATCTATCCCAAGTTCGGGTATGTGAAGATACTCGATGCCTGTTTTTCCAAGATAATTCTTTAGTTTTTCCTTCGTAAAACTGAAATTCATGCTAAAGGGATTTTTCCTGACATCGATCAAAAGGTCTATTTCGTTTTTTATTAAGATGTTCAGGAATGAATCTATGTCCCTGCCTTCATATCCAACTGTAAATACGCCAACCGGGACATTTTGTATCTGTGCATGTGGAATTATTTCACTTTTTATTGTATAATCTTTATAATTTTTATATACATATTCCCTTATCTCACGGTCTGAATTAAATTTACTTGTAACTCTTTTTATTCTCGATAATACCGGGAAGTCCGTTCTTTTGATAGCTTCCTCTCCTTTCACTGTCAATGCCAGTCGTTTTTCATTTTCCGACAGGTACCCTTCCCTTTCGAGAATTGAGAGATCAGTGTAACATACATTGGAGAAAGGACCGAATTTGTAAGGAAAAAAGTTATAGAACTTTATGATCCGTCCCATATTTTCTTCGACGGAAAGCAAAAAGAGGGTTTTAACCAGCATAAATCTTGAAGATTTCCCCTTCTCTGCAAGTCTTTCTACAACATTCAGGAGTACTCTCTGTTTATGAGTCAGTGTTCTCATTTATTGCACCGCATAGTCTTATTATTTATTCATTCCTATTAATAATCTGTTACATATATCGGTTTTGCAAGCGATGCGAAAGTATTCGAGTGGTTTGTTTTGCATTTGACTTTTTTGACAGGATAACAGGATTCTACAGGATAATTCTTGGAAATTCTGTCTAATATTTATAAATCACACAAGATTAATTTCTGGCGCGCGTCATGAAAGATGATGCGGGCTGCATTTCGGAACAAAAAAACCGCAGATGAACGCGGATAAACGCAGATTTATTGTGCCGGGTCTGTACAGGCACGGGCTCGCTGCCTGGCGCGCGGGGGGACGGGCGCTGAGGGGGGCTGGGGATTGAGGTGTTTATGGTCAAAAGGTATTTGTTTGGCATTTGACTTTTTTGACAGAATAACAGGATTCTACAGGTGATAATAATCCTTAAATGATATGTAATACTAATAAATGTTGTTTGGTTGTTTTATTATGGAACATATTAACCCTTAACTTAGCCTAAATTAAGTAATATTTTGATTCTGCATGACCTTGTCAAGATAATCTATCTCCAGAATAAAAATCCTTTATATCTTGATTTTCAATTATTAGTTTTCTAAAATTCTAAGCGAAAGATTTATATCTATATATTACTTAATTAAGTAATATATGACTCTTCCA
>CABMHZ010000279.1 GCA_902386115.1 uncultured archaeon
ACCGTTATAGTTATTATATTAGAGGTTATGAGAAAGAAAAAGAAGCAAGAATGAATTGACTCGTTCATCACAGGATAAACCATTTCACATCTCTTGCCTTTTACAAAATCCGCAAAGATTGGTTCTATTTGTTTGGTTTTTACTATAAAATAATATTTACTCAAAAAAACCGTTCAACCTGATTAAAATGTTAATCCATAAAATATACATAAAAGTTAGTTGTATTAGCCCCCAAGTCAATAAATCTAACATCCAGGAGAATCCACAACAATGAACCTTGAAAATACTTTGCTCATGATACCCGGTCCTGTTCCGGTAGCACCCAGAATACTTCGCGCCATGTCAAAACCAATAATCGGGCACAGAAGCAAGGATTTTGGCAGCATGTATGCTGAATGCAGGACAGTTCTGCAGGAGCTTTTTGGCACCAAAAACGATATGTATATTATAAGCGGCTCGGGAAGCTGCGCCATGGAAGCTGCTGTCAGTAATGTAATCGGGGAAAAAGACACCCTCATCACTATCGAGAACGGGAAGTTCGGCGAGCGGTTCAGGGAAATCGGAGAACGCTACGGGAAAGTAAGATCGGTCAAGTTCGACTGGACAAAAGGCGAATCGATTGAACTCGATAAGGTCGAAAGCGCGCTTGCAGAAGGCGCAAAAGCCATTTCGCTTGTACACAATGACACGTCGGTAGGCATCAAGAACCCCGCCAGGGAGGTAGGGGAGCTTGCGAAAAAATACAATACCCTTTTCATTATGGACGGCGTTACCACAATTGGCGGAGATGATGTCCAGGTGGATAAATGGGGCGTGGACTTAGCGGTCGTCGGGTCGCAGAAGTGCATAGGCGCTCCGCCCGGTCTGTCAGCAATTTCTGTTAGCAAAAAAGCATGGGATGCCATTGTTGAGAAGCCTCCATATTACATGGATCTGAAAGCCTACAGGAAATCAGCCAATAAGGAAAGTCCCGAAACACCTTATACTCCCGCAGTACCACTGTTTTTCGCACTTCACGAGGCGCTGAAAATTGTAAAGGAAGAAGGGCTTGAGGCACGCATCAAGCGGCATGCAAAATTCGCAGAAGCAATTCGCGCTGCAGCTTCCGCAATGAATATAGAAATGTTCCCTCAGTTGAACAAATACAGCTCATACTCCAACACTGTAACAGCCATGAAGATGCCAACAGGTATTGACGACAAGAAACTTCGCGGCGGGATAAAAGAACTGGGAGTCCAGGTATCAGGCGGTCAGGGACCCATAGAAGGAAAGATATTCAGGATAGGCAGCATGGGAAACATCAGCAAGCTTGATATATTGAGCACTATTCAGGTAGTTGAGATCGTGCTGCATAATAACGGCATAGTGAAGAAGATGGGACCTGGCGTTGAAGCAGCAAGCATTGTTTTAAAATAAAAAACTGAAAAAAAAGATCAGAAACCCATCTCTACATTTTTCAGGTCCATTTTCTTTTTCTCAAGGAACTTATACACCGGACCGTGTGATGAACCCTTTAAAAGCATGTCTATGCCAGACCGTGCCACTGAATTTTGTTCAGGATACCCGATAAGCGAAATTGTTTTTCCATAGACCGAGATACGCACACCGGTAAGAGCCTCAAAGACCTCGCGTGTTTTTCCTTCCCTGCCGATTATGCGTCCTTTTAACCGCTGCATATCCTTTTCAGTTCTTGCGATATTCGAGAGGTCGATAGTTTCGAACATTAGCAGATCATCGTCAAGGAGTTTCAGGGCTTTCTCGGGGCTAAAACCTCTTGCTATGGCATGGACTATTTCCCTGGCGCGCAGTCCCTTGATCGGGTCTTTAGGCTCCATTATCTCTACATTGCCGGTACTGCTGTCGATATTTAGAGGAGCGGTCGATTTCTCTTCGATAAGTTCTTTTATGCAGCCTTTGGGACCTACTAAAACCGCAACTCTTTCAAGCGGTATTTTAATATTTTCAATCATTTTTCTACCTCCTTGATAATTTTCATCATTTCCTCTTCGTTTGCCGGAACATTCAATTTTTTGAAAAAACGGGATACATTAACGACATCCCGTTTTAAGAACGTTTCTGCGTTAAAATGGTCTGTAGTCACGGACTGACCCATATCTATGATCACAGGGGACATATCATTCATGTTCACCAGTATATTATATTCGGAAAGATCAGCATGGACGAGTTTTGCTTTTCCGTATAGCAGGCTCATATATTCAACAATCCTGTCAAAGATACGCTCAGCATCCTCCTGCGACATTTTCACATCTTTTAACTGGGGCATCGGAACACCGTCGTTCCCGATAAATTCCATAAGCAGGATATTCCTCTTTGTGACATAAGGCTCCGGAACCCTTACCCCTGCCTCTTTTGCACGTTTTAAATTCTTGAATTCCTTTTTCACCCATGCAAGGATGATATCTTTTTTTGCAGATTTTATCCCGGCAAAGCGCGGGTCTCCCAGGATATATTCCTGCATGGCATTAAAATTAGCAGTGGACATCATGAAAATCTTGACAGCAATTTCCCCATACTCTTTCGAGATAGCATGGAAGACATTTGCCTCCTTTCCCGTGCTTATTGACCCTCCAAGGGCATCTATATACCCTTTTTTTGAAAGACCGTAGAGAGCCATCAACGTCGCATCATCAAAGACGTCACCAAAAACTGCCCTCTGGCTGGAATCCTTAATCCGCATCCGGAATTCGTCAACTTTCTCATCCATCCTGCGAACTTTTCTATCACTGACCATACCATCTTCTTAACTCTTTAAAAATCCCTTGCGCTGGAGCCAGTTCACCTGGGGTCCGCTGTACTTCCAGACGATATCTGCTTTTTCGGTCTGGAAAGACCACGGCACGACGATAACAATGTCCCCCTCCTGTATCCATATGCGCTTTTTGATCTTTCCCGGAATGCGAGCGAGTCTCACGACGCCATCTATGCACCTGACCCTTATTTTGTTGGCTCCGAGGAGTGACTCAACTGTAGCCAGCACCTCATTGGCGCTTTTCTGCGGTATCCTGACACGTGTGAATTCCTCCGGGGCAGGAGCGGCTTTACCTCGCTGATTCAGTATAACACCTCATAGTATTACTCCTTTATGGTTTCCGCTATATGTAAAGGTTACTGATTCACAGGGTGAACTGGTTGAAATCAAGGATGCGATGACAATAAATTATATCATCAATGAATATCAACATTAGAACGAACATGAATTTCACTAAAATTCAATTATCCGCAGATTCTGAAAGTGGGGATATCGCCCCTTTTGCGCTTGCTATACATGAACTACTGGGTCTTCCGGTGACTATGAGAAGCCTAAATAAAAAGGGTGTGAGAATCGAGAAGGGGAAAATACTTGATACCGATTATACTGGTCCTGTGCTTGAACAGGTCTTGAAAGAGAATAAGGTAATACGCAAGATCCCCACAAACGGTAAATATACAGGCATCCCTGTTGTGGTCGTCCCGATAAGGAATAAAGATGGTTACGGGATAGCAGCCCTTGGTGTTGTGGATCTTGTGGGCTCAGTTGACCTTGGATTTGTGTTCGGTGATTATCCTGAAGTGGTAAAGCAGGTACAGGAATGCGTAAGGACGAGAGTAGCAGTTCCCTGAAAGTCGATATCCGCAAGGCGACTAAAGAGGATCTGCCTGCCATGTTTGAGCTTGAGAAAATATGTTTTAAAGAAGAGACCTTTCCTGAAAGACAAATCGAATATCTGCTTTTAAAAGCAAGATCTCTTGTGCTTGTTGCGTCGGTTAATGGCGAAATCGTAGGTTCCATAATAACCCTCTTGCGAAAGCATATCTCAAACGCCAGGGTATATTCGCTGAACGTTCATCCTTCATACAGGCGAATGGGTATCGGGGGAATGCTTATGGAGAAAAGCGAAAATATATTGAAAAATTCGGGTTATAAGAACTTCACGCTTGAAACCGGAGTTGAAAACATTCCAGCCCAGAATCTATATTTCTCAAAAGGTTTTTCTGTCAGCCAGAACCTTAAAAAATATTATAAAGATGGCAGCGACGCACTTCGTTTCATTAAAAAATCATGATGCCAGAGCATTAATGATCTTTTCATATATGTCCCCGTCTATCGCATCTTCATAACCATCATAGATGCTGGGGTTGTCATTTATCTCGATGACCCTGTATCCGTCTTTTGTTTCCTTCACGTCAAGACCATAGAGCCCGTCGCCCACCCTTTTTGAAAGCCCTATGCATATATCCTTTAATTCAGGGGATATTGATTCCCTGGGTACTGCGATGGTCTTTCCCCATACGTTTTTTCCATTTATCTTTGATCTTACTTTCCATCCGCCTTCCGGGATGCAGTATTTACACAGATACAGTATCCTGTTCTGGAGAATCCCTACACGCCAGTCGAAATCCGAGTGAATGTATTCCTGTACTATCAGGACTTTTGACTTGTGCATAAATTGTTTTGATATCCTGATGAATTCTTCCCTGTTGTTCGCTTTTTCAACATGTGAGGAAAAACGTGTATATGGTGTTTTAATAATAACTGGTGTTCCAAGTATGCCGAAGATGTCGTCAATTGTATCCTCCTCCCCTGTGAAAAGCACTGATTTCGGGGCAGGAATATTGTTTTTGAGGAAAAGATCATGAAGTATCGCCTTGTTCGAGCACGTCCTTATAGAGTGCGGGTCGTCAATTACTTTTAGCCCGTTCTGTTCGGCAAGCCTGGAAGCGATATACGCTGAATTGCTCGGGTCAGTAGTCGCTCTTATGAACAAGGCGCCATACTGAGGGATCCTTGAGATATCGTCTTTAAAGATAAATTCAAAGGAATGACCCATCGATTCAGCAGCAGATCTGAATTTAGAAAGGGCACTGCGCTCTGATCTATCATTAAAGTTATAGGCTTCAACAAAACATGCGATTTTCATAGGATATTCAGGACTTCCTCAGCTCATGCACTTTATTCCTGACAATGTCCCACTTTACTTCATTTTTCATGGCAGGTTCACAATGATTCAGTATGACATTCCCGTCGTCTATCTGGACGATCAGTTTGCATATCGGGATGTTGAATATCTCATAGAATCTCCTTGTGAACTCGTTTGTTTCCTCGCATGTGGATTCACCGAACATCTGCACGATCTCATGTACCTCACCCTGTACAGGATGAAGTGATACTGGAAATCGTTCGTTCATGCTCATTTTTTTTATCATTTCAGGCAGTTTAGAACCTGATTTTACTATCTTCATCGAGTTATTGGTGAAAGGATTTACTGCGAATAGCATTGCCGGTGTGTTAAGATCATCCTTCGGCTTTGTAATAAGCCTGTAACCGCCCGTCAGCAGCCCGTTCCTTCTGGCTTTCTCGATCAATAGCGGGTTCCTGTATGCATCCAGTATTTCATTACAACCCGGTGTGACGTCTACTCCATAGGTTTCAGCATGCGCAGATACATAATACCCCATCCGCAAGTAGCGGTAGTCATGGTTGATATTAAGTACTCTGTCGTGTACTGGCTGCCTTAAAAAAAGAAACGGACTAGAGTCGCTTTCATATTCATCTTCACTGACTATTATCATTTTTTATATCAGTCCACTGCATTACAATTATATGCCCTGTATAAATAACTAACGAGTGAAAAGGTCTGTTTCGTATGAAAAACTTATCTGGTGAATTCCGTAAGCTCATAAGGCAGGGATTTTTTAGGGGCTGATACTCTCAATACAATATACCAGTCATATGCAAATAATACAAGGCAGAAAATTCCAAACATCTCCAGCATTTCAAAATATATTATTGCATCGGCTATTCTTGTCCCTTCAATTAATTCATGACTCATGAAAAATACGGTGAAGGAGAATATATAAATGCAATTTTTTCTAAAGAAAGATTCATTAATAAAAGTATTTAGCTTAAAATCATCCTTGTTGAGGTCTTTCCATAATAACCATATCTGGATAGCTAAAAAAATAAAAACCAGATACAGCGCAAATATCATAAATTCAACAAATTTATATAATGCAAATCCATCCAAAGCTGACACTTCCTATCAATTGTATCCCTTTATTGTTAGATTATTTATAGTTTTCGCCATCATACAAAATAATGTGCTTCAGCTTTTTTTAGCTTGTCTTTGAAAGGCATCCAGTACCTGTGATTGAATCGGAAGTTGACTTTAGTCAGTTTTCATTATTTAAATATAGGCTCTTCTCATCCGTTCCTTGTGTTCATTGTACTTTTTCCTGAAAGCAGGGTCATCCTTCATCTTATTGACCTGATCTTTGAGCTTCTGCTCAAGCGCAGCCTGTTTGCCCGAAAGGAATTCCCTGCACAGGAGACTTGATGAATCAGAAGAATATGTCTGTATTCCCGCCATTATTATAGAAGGTTTATTTTGCTGCGGGGTCACATTCCCGAAAGGAACAGGCGAACCCTGTTTCAGGATCTTCTCAAGCTCCTCATCCATCCGGGCTATCCTCATCCCAACGGCGACCATTTCTCCTGCGGCGACCTCTTCGGATCTTACCTGCCACAGGTTTTTATCGCCAGAAATAAAAGTATTATAATGATCCCTGTCCATGCCCTGGAGCACGTGCCAGCCTGGCTTGTTTTTACTCCTGTCGTAAGACTTCTTGAGATCACTGACCAGAACACTGACGCTTTTTATTGCCATTAAGCGAACATCCCTTTTGGAGGTTCGGATTTCTTTCCAGATACTTCTGTGAGCGCTTCCTCAAAATATTTTCCCATAACTTTTCCGCCCGAAAGGATGGCTTTATGAACTGCGCTCTTGAGCAATTTTTCAACAAGGTCGCGCCCTGAAAAACCGTGGGTCTGTTTTGCGATTTTCATAAGATCGACATTCCTGTCAAGTTTTATCGGGAATGTTCTGGTATAGGTCTTCAGGATCTTATACCGCTCTTCCAGGGAAGGCAGCATGAATTCTATTTCTTCCTCAAAACGGCTTCTTACAGCCGGGTCAAGCGCAGATATCATATTTGTAGCAGCTATTGTGCATATGCCATCGCGCTCATCAATGCCGTCCATCTCTGTCAGGAGCGCATTGACTATCTCGGAAACGTCTCCTCTTATCTCCTGGAAACTCCTGTTAAGCGCAACAGCATCGAATTCATCAATAAAAATGATGCATGGCGCCAGCTCATCCGCCTTTTCGAAAAGCTGGTGTACCTGGCGAGCCCCGTCGCCCACGAATTCCCCAATCAGTTTTGTGGCTTTTACTGCAAGGAGCGGGACATCAACTTCATTCGACAGCGCTTTTGCCATCATTGTCTTTCCTGTCCCCGCAGGTCCGTGGAATAATATGTTCCTTGGAGCCCATGTGCCGAATTTCCTGGGATTTGAAAGGAAACTTTCGATAAGCTTACATTTTTTCTTGGCTTTATCCTGACCGATTATTTTCTTAAATGATACATCGCTTTTAACTTCAGGAACAAAGAAATCAGGGTCATAATCTTCAAAATTGAATTTGGTGTTTGTCCCTATTTCCGAGTTATCAGGTTCAACCTCGATGACCTTGAAGGCAAAATCCGGGAACATACGCCTGTCGAAAAGAAAATCTCCTTTTTTCACTATAAACCCGTTCCACTGCTCCCGTGCATAGAATTCAAAAACATCAAGTTCAGAGGTCTCAGGATACTCGTGAAACATGCCTTTCAGGGGGTAACCTGCAGGTTTTACAGTAACTGATATTGCGCCGTCTCCTTTTGACTCCAGTCCGGCTTTCCTGTTTTGTTTACTGTTTACCCGTTGTTTTGCTCTCATCAAGGTAGTTAATGTTAATTAACTATTAAACAGTTACCCTGCCTATTGGAAAAATTTTTGTGACTATTCAGATACCACTTTTTTCAGTTAAACCGGTGAATATTGGCAACAATATCTAAAAACAAAAGCTTTGGAATTTATTTATCGAAAAATCAATATACTATGACATTATTACAGGA
>CABMHZ010000280.1 GCA_902386115.1 uncultured archaeon
ACCGGCATGAATTCCATTAGAGCCTGACTGTTGCACCACATGCACAAGCTCATGCGCCATCAGCCTTTGCCCGGTGCTAGTTCCAGGCGCATACTCCCCTGCCCCGAACACTACATCGTGCCCGAGGGTAAAAGCACGGGCATTGACCGATTGAGCCACGTAGGCTGCCTGAGTGTCGTTATGCACGCGCACATTACTAAAATCAGCCCCGAAACGCGGTTCAAAGAAGGCTCTTTCGGACGCAGGCAATGGTTGTCCGCCTCCT
Organism: uncultured archaeon; assembly: GCA_902386115.1. Lineage (GTDB taxonomy): Archaea > Halobacteriota > Methanosarcinia > Methanosarcinales > Methanoperedenaceae > Methanoperedens. The sequence continues at coordinate 266 of CABMHZ010000280.1, forward strand.
TTAACGGACTGGATATGTGATTCGAGATCCGCATTTACTTCAGGGATACTACCGGAATCTGCTTTTGCCTGAAGACCTTCCTCCTCTTCCTCTTTCGATTTCTTTTGCAGCTTCTTCTCTTCATCATCTTCTTTTATCGGCTGCCGCTTCAGTTCTTCATCTTTACATTTCGGGCATGCCCTCTGGATGTAAGGTGTACCACCGGATATTGCCTGCGGCTCCCCCATTTTCATCACCGTATCAGCAATCCTGTCAGCCTCCTGCTCGTATTTATCCCCGGGCTGTCCGATCTTCAGTTTAGCCTGTAATACACCCGACCTCAAAAGCCTGCCAACTGCCTGGTTGCCAGCCATTCTTTGCAGAAATAGAACGTTATCAGCCTGTGTTCTTCTATTTTTAGAACAACATGGCTTTCTGGTCTTCGAAACGGTCTGTCTATTTGCCTCATGCTTTTTAATTTCTACTCTTGATCTATTGCCCATAATGCCTCCCGATGATATGTCTTTATACTCTTTTATAATTATTATCAAATATATAAGGGTTATTCCCTTTTAATGTTTTACATTCATATGATATTTCTGAACGTTTTACCATATTTTTAATCACGATTTTATTTATAATCTTCACTTAGTGGATTCTCTGTAATGCATGATGATTTCTTATCCCGAACTTTTCATCAGGAGCCTGGCAATAGAATCGACAATAGGCTGACCTGTCAAATCCTGATAATAAGTAAATCCCGGCGACGGATTGACCTCAAAGCAATACCATTTGCCATCCGGCGTAAGACGCAGGTCAATACCAGCAAATATAAGTCCCGTCGCCTTAGCGAGCGCCATACAGCGATCCTTGCAATCCGGAGGAATTTCACATGCTCGCACGTTGATCGCCGTTCCTTTCCTGGCAGCATACCTGTAGTCGTCAGCTTCAGTGACTATTTCACAGGCGAATATCTCATCCCCTATCACATGGACACGATAATCATTGCCAGGTATATATTGCTGGAACTGGGTCGGACACCATCTAATATCACCAAGGCGGCTAAGTTGTTCATTTGTCAGGCGCGAAAGGATGCTTCGGATACCACTGATGGACTTGTATATTATTTCCCGTTGCTTTTCCTGGAACTCAAGCACTTCAACAGGATCAGTAGTTATAAGCGTATCGGGAATACCAAACCCGGATTCCCTGATCTGCGAAGCCTGGTAAGGTTTGGAATTATTTGCCGACATAGTTGACAAGCGGTTCACAACAAGGGCGGGTGTTATCTCAAGCCATGAAGACAGGATATCATCAAAAAGCAGAGCATGGTTCCATGCCGGGCTGCCGTGTCCTCCTTTTTTGATTTCCGGCAACTGGCGCCAGTCGTATGTTCGTAAATAAACCGCTGTAATCTCTTCAAGAGCAATTGTCCGGTCACAGGTCTGAAGTACCCCCCGGACATCGGAGCCCGCACAAAGTTCGACCCCGGTCTCAAGGATTTTCATCTGGTCAAGGAATATCACATCTGCCCCATTCTTTCTAAGCGCATCATAAACAGCAGAAAGAGGCCCATCCTGCAAAAGTCCCCAGAGTAAGATCAACTTTCCATCTCCGGGCGACCGTTAGATTTCTCCTGGAAATACTCAAAAATAGCATCAGCCATATCTTCGGAGATCAAACCTGTGTCAAACCCGGCGCCCATGAAAACCGAGTCAGGTTCGTTTCCGCTGAATCTGACAGAAAGGAGGTCAACCCCGGCTGCGTCGGCAAGTGTTCGGGCATATCTGACCAGAACCGGATCAATGTTCCCAAAATGCATTCTGCCGACTATGGTTACGGCAACCCCGCCATTTTCAGGAGTTAAAATTTGATCTGCCGTAAAAATAGCGCGCCTGCGGGAAGGAGCCACCGGGATACCGAGCCTGGTTGCAGTAGATATCCATTTTTCCTGCCTCCAGTATGGTCCTGAAAGGGAGGTTGGTGTTGGTCTGTTAAGCACAGGACACTTGAGGGCAAAAAGCCATGCCAGCAAAAAAGCGCTCATCTCCGAGGCTACGTATGCCCTTTCTGCCGGGACAATGTGAGGCAGATCGTCTTCAAGCACACTGTGCATTCTTGTGAACACGCCGAGGATATTATGCGAAACAAGCGGAAGCCCGTTAGCTATTGAAATACTATTATCAACGTCTTCCGTGTTGTAACGCCAGCCTTTCACTGACAGGTTCTCCGGAGTCACCAGGCATGCCTGATGACTCCATTTTTTCACAAGCTCTTTTGCCTGGAGGTCACACTTATTCGCAACGACAAGGATTTTCTTGTTCATTATTTCGGCTGCGTTATCGCCCCAATGTCAGGTCGCTCTTCCGGGAGGATAAAAGCCCGTCCGCCCGATGCGACATCTAATGTGGAACTGCCGTTAAGGGTCGATATAGAGCCAAGGTTCATAATGGGAGTAACTGTTTCCCTCTCTTTGGCATGCTTTTCAGCGATTTTGTCCGTTTCTTTTGTAGCTAACTTATCTGCTCCCTTCTCTGATGCCAACTTAGCAACAGACGTCACTGTTATAGTTGCTATTGCGGTTTTTGTGCTATCGGCAACGCTCGTAGCAATGACATGATACGTTCCGGATTTGCTCGGAGCAGTATATAAACCAGTCGTGTTAATGCTGCCTCCGCCTATTTCCTGAACACTCCATTTTACTGCGGTATTATTCGTCCCTGTTACTCTCGCGTTAAACTGTATTCCTTTATTAATTTCTAAAGTTGTGGACGCAGGATCTATTATCACGGAAATAGCGGGCACAACGGTTACAGTTGCAGTCGCTTTCTTTCCGGTATCGGCAACGCTCGTGGCAGTGACCTGATACGTTCCGAGAGCAGTGGCAACATATAAACCGGTCGTGTTAATGCTGCCGCCCGTTATACTCCAGGTTACTGCGGTATTATTCGTCCCTGTTACACTCGCGTTAAACTGTATTCCTTTATTAATTTCTAAAGTTGTGGACGCAGGATCTATTGACACGGAAATAGCGGGCGTAACGGTTACAGTTGCTGTCGCGGTCTTTGTGGTATCGGCGGCGCTTGTGGCTACTATATGATATGTTCCAGGAGTAATCGGGGCAGTATAGAAAACTGTACCTGTCAGATTAGTGGTAACACCTGTAAATTGTACCATGTCAGTTGTAGCCCCGGCAAATACTGAATCTATTTGTGCGACGATAATATTGTTATATTGGTAGGTTTGACCCTGGACCATAACCTTATCATCTACTTTAGTCCCATTTCTGGAGAGACTCAGCCATACCTGTCTCGGAGTTGCCCTTGCGTCTATTGAATTAATAGTAAGTAACCAGCCTTCCCCCAGATCCCATCTTTCACCCGCAGCCATTGCCTTTTTGACCGCGATTTGTGTCCCTGCATCAGTTATTGTTCCACCTTCAATGCCTTCTGCCATGCTCCAGGTAACTGCGGTATTGTCGGTATTTGTGACTGTTGGAGTGAACTTCTGATTGCCTTCAGGGAGCAAGCTGATATTTTCCGGACTGATCGAAACTGAAGCCTGTGTTACAGTAACGATCGCCACCCCCGTCTTGGTTGGATCTGCCCTGCTTGTAGCGACAATATGATAAGTTCCT